>CACYBS010000117.1 GCA_902772725.1 Erysipelothrix rhusiopathiae | reverse complement strand
CAAGAGGACCAAGACCTAAGCTGCAAGATCCTGTCGGATTATTTAAGCGTTTGATGTCCTATGTTTTAAAGCGTTACAAATGGCAGTGTATAATTGTAGTTATCTGTATTTTTGCCAGTGTTTTCTGTAACCTGCAGGGAACTGTATTTACCCGTTCTTTGATTGATGAATATATTACACCGATGTTAGGATCCGATAATCCGGATTATTCTCCTTTAATGGGGGCTATCAGCCGGGTTGCCGTATTCTATCTGCTTGGAATAGTGGCATCGTTTATTCAGCAGCGCCTAATGATCGTAGTTACACAGGGAAGCTTGAGAGATCTTAGAATTGAGATGTTCCAGCATATGGAAAGCTTACCAATCAAATACTTTGATACCCATCCGCATGGCGATATCATGTCTATGTATACCAATGATATCGACACCCTACGTCAGATGATTTCGCAAAGTATGACACAGCTTATTAACTCTTCGATTACGGTTGTAAGTATCTTTACTGTAATGGTGACTTTATCCATTCCTTTGACACTTGTAACATGTTTGATGGTTGGTGTGATGTTTTTCTTATCATCCCGCGTTACCAAACAGTCCTCGAAAAACTTCGTTGCCCAACAGGCACGCCTAGGTAAGTTAAACGGTTATATTGAGGAAATGATGACAGGTCAGAAGGTTATTAAAGTATTCGTTCATGAAAAGGAAGTCATGGAGCAGTTTGATGAACTGAATGAATCATTATTTGATGCCGCATATAAAGCCAATGCGTTCTCTAACTTGATGGGTCCAATCAATGCTCAGTTAGGTAACTTAAGTTATGTACTTTGTGTCATGATCGGTGCTATGTTGTCATTTAACAGTGTTGGAGGATTTACTGTAGGTGCTCTTGCGACTTTCTTAACGCTGAATAAGAGCTTCTCTATGCCGATTAACCAGTTAACGATGCAGGCGAACTCCATCTTGATGGCTTTAGCCGGTGCAGAGCGTATCTTTAAACTGTTAGATGAGCCTTCTGAAGTGGATGATGGATATGTAATGTTGGTGAATGCCAATGTCGATGAAAAGGGAAGAATTACCGAAACGAAAGAACATACCGGAAAATGGGCATGGAAACATTATCATCAGGCAACGGATTCTACCACATATCAGCTCTTAGAAGGTGATGTTACATTCAATGGTGTTGACTTTGGTTATACCGATGACAAGATGGTCTTACATGATATCTGGCTGCATGCCAAACCGGGCCAGAAGATTGCCCTTGTTGGTTCTACCGGTGCCGGTAAGACGACCATTACTAACTTGATCAACCGTTTCTATGATATTCAGGATGGTAAGATCCGCTATGACAACATCAACATCAATAAGATCAAAAAGAAAGACCTTCGCCTGTCTTTAGGTATGGTTCTTCAGGATACGCATTTATTTACCGGTACAGTAATGGAGAATATCCGTTACGGTAAATTGGATGCGACCGATGAAGAAGTATATGCAGCCGCAAAACTTGCCAATGCGGACAGCTTTATCAACCATCTTCCTAAGGGATACGATACGATGTTGACCGGAGATGGAGCTAACCTTTCCCAGGGCCAGAGACAGTTACTTGCCATTGCTCGTGCTGCCATTGCCGACCCGCCTGCATTGATTCTTGATGAAGCTACAAGCTCCATCGATACCCGTACCGAAAAGATCGTTCAGGAAGGTATGGACAAGTTGATGAAGGGAAGAACATCCTTTGTGATTGCGCACCGTTTGTCTACGGTACGTGACTCCGATTTAATTGTCGTATTGGAGCATGGACGTATCGTCGAACAGGGTACGCATGATGAATTGATTGAATTGAAACAGCGTTATTATCAGCTTTATACCGGCAACAAACCGGAACCACAAGCTGCCTAAAGAGTCTTCGGACTCTTTTTTTATTTCATTGAATATGGAATTAGGGTAAAATGAATTCAGAAGAGGTATACGTATGAAAATACATGAATATGGAATTAAAAACGGGCCTGTGATCGTATTGATCCATGCCAAATACTCCAGTGCAAAATATATGGAGCAATATATTGAACCGTTAAAGGAGCATTATCATATCATTATGCCCGATATGTCAGGCCATGGTGAGGATGTTCGCCAATACCGTTCCACCAAAGAGGATGCCAGAGAATTGGCAGATTGGTTAGTGGATAAAGGGTATGAGCATCTTCGATTGGTATTTGGACAGTCATTAGGCGGACAGATGGCCATGTATCTTGTCAGTGATAAAAGAATCACATTTGACAAGATGTTTGCAGATAATGCCCCACTTACTCAATCCAATGCGGTGATGTCTTTATTTATGACATCCAACATGAAGGCGGACGATAATTTTACAGAGCAGGAATTAAAGGATATCGCAGAAGATGAAAACTACTTCCGTTTTCCAATCATTCCGTTTGACAAACAGGAAGCTATTACATTGGAATATGATAATTTGATGTTCAGTAAAAGTTCTCAAAAAAAGATTCGAGAGAATTATCCGAAGATTAAAATTAAGACCATTCAATCCGTTCGTTATGATCCGGGAAAGTATTCCGATCGCATCTTAAAGTATTTAGGACAGTCGGAAGATATTGCCTATAAAAAGAGTCATACTCCGTCAAAGGCTCTTGTTGCGATTGCATCGGGCATTACGGGAATTGTTGGCTTATTGGCTTTCTTCCACCGAGATAAGATTTCCGCTTTCCATAAGGCAGTAAAACGTATTACACGTATAGGTAAGTTCTGATTCTAAGCACCGACTCGGTGCTTTTTTTATTGGACAAAAGAAAAAGTCCTTTATATAAAGGACTTTTTAGCTAACAGTGCCTCTACGCGGAATCGGACCACGGGTTCAGCATTACCATTGCTGCGTATTACCACTATACTATAGAGGCGTGTGCTTTTATATTTTTACATGAACAAGGATTTTTTGCAACCAAAAACAAAACTTTCTTACTGAAAGGAATTAAATATTTAAGAAATTTCTGTTTT
>CACYBS010000116.1 GCA_902772725.1 Erysipelothrix rhusiopathiae | reverse complement strand
CGATGATAAGGAAAAAGAAAGACAGATCTTAGAGGATGTAAAAAATCTTTCCGAGAAGTTCAATCAGGAAATCATTGGCTTTGCGTATCCTTACGGTATGTCGGATGAAAAGAGTACATCGATCTTAAAAAAGTCAGGTATTCAGTATGCCCGTACGATAAGATCAGATTCTTCTTTTAAATTCCCAGAAGATCCTTATCATCTGCCGATGACATGCTGGCACATTAAGAAAAACGCCTTGAAGCTGATTGATGATTTCATTCAGGCGGAATCGGATGAAGATTTATTTTTCTTGATGTTTGCGCATGGATATGAATTTGACTTTGGGACTAGTGAAAGTAATTGGCAGAAATTTGAGGCCATCTGTCAGAAGGTTTCCGCTTCGAAAGATATTATTTGCTGTTGTACCGGAGAGGCAATTCAAAGACATAAAGCTGCTTAACAGGCAGCTTTTTCCAATTTCTGGAAATAAATTGAATGATTGAGAAAGGTTTACTATACTGCAGATAAAGGAGGACAAAAATATGTCAAAGAAAGTTGAAGTAGTAATTGCGGGCGGCTTTGAAGAAGGAGAAGCGCTGGTTATTATCGATATTATGAGAAGAGCCGGAATTGACTGCAAGTCTGCCGGATTAGATGGAAAGGAAGTTACAGGAGCTCACAACATTACCATGATGTGTGACAAGGTGATCGATGAAAGCACAAAGGATGCCGATATGATCGTTATGCCGGGCGGTTACGGTGGAACCGATGCCATGAGAGAAAGCGAAAAGCTTCGCGATATCTTAGTAACAATGAATAATGAAGGAAAATATGTATGTGCCATCTGTGCTGCTCCAGAAGTATTATTCAAAGCAGGATTATTAAAGGATAAGAAATTTACTGCCTATCCGGGATATGAAAAAAAGATTACTGACGGAACATATATGGCTGAATCAGTTGTACAGGATGGAAATATTGTGACAGGACGAGGACCGTCTTTAGCTTATCAGTTTGCCTATTATCTTTCCGATTTATTAGGAGCGGATGTGCAGGCTGTCAAAGATAAGATGTTATATGATCATGCATTTGATGAAGGAGGAAAGTAAGATGAATAAAATCGCAATTTTAATGGCAGAAGGTTACGAAGAAAGCGAAACAATGTTACTGGTAGATCTTCTTCGCCGTGCCGAACTTGAAGCAATCACTTTCTCAATGACAGACGATATTTATGTAAAGGGTATGCATAATGTTATGTTGAAGGCAGACAAGATGTTCTCTCATGATGCCGTAAGCGAATGTGATGCCGTATTCTTCCCGGGTGGAAGACCTGGCGGACCGAACTTAATTGCCAATCCGGAGGTAATTAAAATTACTCAGGAATTCAATGAACAGGGCAAGTTTGTGACTGCTATGTGCTTTGGAACAAGAGTATTACCGGCAGCCGGTGTCATTGAAGGAAGACATTTAACAGGATATACCGGCTATGCCCAATTTATGGAAGGTGCGTATTTCCACGGGGATGATGTAGTTGTACGTGATGGAAATATGATCACAAGCCAGGGTCCGGCAACAGTTATGCCGTTTGCGTTTGCCTTAATTGAAGCATTTGGCAAAGATACTTCTGTAATTAAGCAGAGAATGTTATATGATGTAGCCGGGGGAAAGTAAATCTCCCGGAGGACATCTATGATCTACAGTCGCTTGCCGGTTTTATTTCTCGGTACCATCACAAGTGAAAAATATGGGGCAGGTAATGCCGCCATTGCCTCGACCTTATTGAATCATATTGATGAGATAAAGGATTTTGGGATTCAGGAGATTGCCGATTTCTGTGGTGTATCGGTAAGTTCCATATCCCGTTTCTGTAATCAGATTGGCTTATCAGGCTTTGCCGAATTTAAGGAAATCTTAACCAGTGTAGACTTTACATTAGAAAGACAATCCCAGGCACTTGATCAAAAAGACCGCTTTACGGAATATGAAAATAATATTGTATCTGCAGTTCATACTGCCATTCATTCGGTCGATAAAGAAAAACTATCCCGCTTAATCAAAGACATTCATCAATATGATCGGGTTGCCATCTTTGGACTGTTAAAAGCGCAGGCTGCAGCGATATCACTCGCCTCTGATTTGGCTTTTTGCGGTAAACAGGTTTACACCAATACATCCTTTGCGTCCCAGATGGATCATTTAAAAGCAGCAAATGAAAAGGATTTAATTCTGGTATTCTCTTATACAGGAAGTTTCTTTGAAGGAAACGAAAGATCCTTGTCGCAAAGAAAGAAACATCCCAAAATCTGGATGATATCCGGAAAGGATACATGCCCGTCTTTTGTGTATGATGTATTGTCCTTTAACTCTAAATTAGATCAGGCATCTCATCCTTATCAGCTATGTTCTGTGGCAACTCTCATTGCCCAGGAATATGCCTATCAATACAAATAAGCTGTGCAAGCATATCTTGTACAGCTTTTTTTATTATGCGGTTAAATATTTAAAATATACCCTTGGAAGTAAAATAAGAATTATTTGATTTTATAAACCTTGCAATGAGTTTGCCTAATTTTCTTGATGCTTCAATACTGTTTTCGATATGTTTTTTTTCAATATAGAAAGTTTGGATTTAGATGTGTGTTTTTTGGATAAATGTTATGAGTGAACGGAGGATATGTTGACGGGTTCTTTTATCTATATTTCGATATTCGTCTTCGCCTCGTATGATGGGGCCGGAGTGAATGCAATGATTTGGAAAGCCCATGAGTTTCAGCCTGTTATTGAGCAGTAAAAGCTGTTCATGACTGTCTTCTTTTTGATCATGAAAAACAAATGAAACAATGTAATATGGAGAGTGAAAGTCATAATCGCCCCAATCGCCTGATTCATCAACAAAAACGCTTAGTTCGTTTATCATTTCTGTTACCTCGTAAAATGAAATAGCGGGTGTCTCACCCGCCGGTTATGTGGACCCGGGTCTTTCGACCAGCCCATAGTTTACAGTTAGATTATATATTAGGAAATACTTTTAAGCAATGGTAGATAATTAATCGATTCATTTCCTTGAAGTGCAAATTTAAATTCCACTTTTTATAGGTGGTAGTGGAATTTAGTCTTTCCCCTAAATTCCACTGCTTCTAAGATGAATT
>CACYBS010000115.1 GCA_902772725.1 Erysipelothrix rhusiopathiae | reverse complement strand
TTTTTTCTTTTTCCTTCTACAATGGAATCATAAAGGAGATCAACAACATGAAAAAAGGATTTTTGGCAGTATTAAGCGCCTCCATGTTGATCGGCATGGTTGGCTGTTCGTCCGGGGAAACCTCGAACAAAGTAGATCTAACAGTTTCTGAAGCTGCAGCTAACACCTATGTTTATGATGCAGCAGCTGATGGTTTTGAAAGCATTTATTCTAACGTATTAACCCCTCAGTATTATGTATTTGCCGGTATGAAAACAGAAGAAGAAGCAGAAGCTCTGATTCAGGATCTCGATATGATGGATAATATCCAGAAATGGGCATCTGCCATTCAGGTCATTACACCATTAGATGGAAAGGCATATACCGAAAAAGATAAGGATGCCTTTATCGGATCCATTGTCGCAGCTTCCAACGTTAAAGTAATCGGTATCGATGAAGGTGCTGACTTCGTAAATAAATATTTAGCACCAAACAGCTACTTTATCGCAGGTATTATGACTTATAACGGAACGATGGAAGAAGGAACGGAGCTGGGTGCTCCGGTACCGGCTTACTTATCTAACGCTGATGATGCAGCCGTTGAATACTATGTAAAGGCAAATGAAGCCAAAGAAGTTGAAGATGGTGTTTATGTGAATGCGGATAATGAGCTTCAAAAAGTTGTCGTAAAGGAAGATGAAGACTTAGCTTCTGCCTTTGATAACGCATGGGATACAGTATTCTCTAAAAACTACCGTCAGGATAATGAAGATACAGAATTCTATATGTCTGCAGCTGCAGTCAACACAAAACCATACGGACTCATTGGAATTGCGGATATGGATGCATTAAATATGGAATACAATCCGCATATCAGTGAAGAAGTTGAAGGCTTAGAAGGAAAATATACATGGTTTGAATATCTTCCAAAGGATGCATTAGAAGCTGAAGATGGTACGGTACCATTAGTAATCAGCTTACATGGAAACGGAAATGATGCCCGTCTTCAGGGCGATACTTCCGGATGGGTAGAACTCGCTGCCAAAGAAGGCTTTATGGTGATGGCTCCGGAATGGCAGGAAGAAGTATTAGCTACCAATCCAGGCGATAAACCGGGACCTAACTTCTTTAACTGCGACGGCTTATATGATGATAAGTTAATCACCTGGTTAGAGGCAATGGAAAAGAAATATCCACAGATCGATACATCCAGAATCTTTGTGACAGGTTTATCTGCAGGTGGATCGAAGGCTGCTTTATACGGTGTAAGATATTCTGATATCTTCGCAGGTGCTGCTTCTGTTTCTGCTCCGGGCGTTGATAGAGAAGAATTAGCCCAACTCGCAAAGGATTATGATGGAGGCAAGACTCCTTGGTTATATGTAGCCGGTGACCATGACTTCTTCGGAGTTATTCCGGTAGATGGATCTTCTACTTATTCCTTCCAGGTAGAAGAAGGTGTATATATGCAGAATATCGATCCAAATACACAGATCTTCCCATTCATCCAATCCTATCAGAAGATCAATGGATTTGAAGTATCTGACAATTACGATATGAGCTTAAACCCTTATTTCGGTGTTAAATTAGAAGATGAAAAGACGATCCAGTTAGGCGAAAAAGAAGCTCTGGAAGGTGTCTTAAGCGATGAAAACGGTGTATTAGTGAAGCTGACTGCCATCAAAGACCAGGCGCACTGGAACTATAAACCGGAAGCTGAATATATCTGGAACTTCTGGAAAGGATATTCCAGAAATACCGAAACCGGTGCATTAGAAGTTAATAAATAAATTGAAAAGGTATTCGATGTAAGTCGAATACCTTTTTTAATAATTGAACCGTATTTTAATTGTCGTTTTTCAACAGGTATTTGTTGCTGACAACTTTCATGGAAAGACAGCCGCCGATGATTGGATTAAATATCGGTTCTGTCGGGCGAATCACGATACCTTCCTTTTTGCCACCGTTTGGATAATCACCATCTGCCCTTATAAGAAGAGCTTCTACGGTTGGATATTTAGATGGAAGATCCATGCCAACCTCTTCAATCGGAACTGTAATCATTTCAAGATCTTTACTTATCTCGAGCATACTGTTGAGTCCGACACGCTGTCCGTTAACACGGATTGTAAAGACATACCACTCCGGCTTTTTCAATCGCAGGCGGTTTTTCTGAATACCCGGTGCACAAAGCTCTCCCTGAATGGTTAAGGTCTTCAGGTTATGATCTTGGACATATTTCTCCATTTTATCCGGATAACCTCTCTGCTTCACAAGTTCATAGAAGGAGCTTGTGCCATCATCCCTGTATTCATAATTGTGACCGGTGACATGGAATCCTTCTTCATCAATGCCGATTGAATGAGATGAGCCATCCATTTTTGTGCTGATGTAATACTCCAATCCTTTAAACGCATCAATTAAGTCCGGTTCCTGCTGTACACGGGTCTCATCGGTATGAGGAATATCATACGGAAGGGTTCCGATTACCGTGCCGCCGGTTGTAGCCCTTTCTTCAATTTCCCATTTGCGGACCCCCAGAATCTCACTGACATCATCTCCTACAGTAACTTCTTTAATCTGAGGGAATTGACTGACCGGAAGCAATAACCCCTGGGATATCTGGCCGCGAAAGCGCATGGTTCGTAAGCGAAATCCTTCGCCCATGATGTCTGATTTCTTATAGCTTGAATTTCGTAAAAATTCAAATTCCGGACGGATTGGCAAAAAACTGTCGATTTCAAAGTAAATGCCGATATCCCCCGGTTTAAACTGTCCCTTGTTGACAACACATTGCCAGCCTAAAACATGAGCCAATTCAATTCGGTCTGCTCCTTCAATTGGTTCCAGTTTCCAAATCTTTTGAATACTTGCGAGTTTTCTCATTTTGTCTCCTTTCTTGACCTCAAATATGAGTCCTACACTATCTGATACGTTCATTTTGAAAAAAAGACCAAATTATTTTATTTTTTCGATAAAAAAGGCCTTCCATAAGGAAGACCTCATAAACTAGCTTCTTTTTCTTCGTAAAATACCTAATGCTAAAGCTGCCATACCGGCAAGTGAGCTCCATACTCCTGTATTAAATCCTACGGCGGTATTGACACCTTTAACCGGAATTTGCGGCGTATAAGTTACAACGGTATTGGAAATCACTTCGGCTTCATTGACAATATTGGTGAAATGATTTTGAACTTCGCCTGTTGCGATACGTTTCATTTGAATCAAAGCTTCGGCCTGGAAGGCAGAATCCAATGAAATCTTTTCTAAGAAATCCTTCATAAAGGAAATACTTACAATACCGGTATCACTCACTTGTGTAGTATACTCTGTTAAATCCGTTCCTTCTTTAATGATGGTTCCATCGTTCATTAAGATATCTGTTAAGGCCGTCATAGTGTATTTACCAAGATATTCATCGTGAACTTCATCATAATCATCTTTAAATAAGTATTGCCATAAGCTTTCTGAATGTTCTTTCGGAACCAAAGCACCGGTTAATTTATAGGAGAATACTTTACCTAATTCAATAACTTTTCCATCTAAGGATTCATCGGACATATCAACTACTACATCCTTTTTTACATCCATTTCCGGTACATGGTTAATAATCGTATCGGTTTCTACGGCATTGCCAAAATCAATCTGGTAAGCTGTATTTTCATAATCGATATTTTTAACATCCTTTTTTACCTTCATAGGGGCGGTAATCTTAATATTGGTACCGGTCTTTACATATTTCTCAAAGAAGGATACCGGATCATCCGCCTTAAACAGAAGATACGATCCCTTTGGATGTAAACCTTTCGGTAATGAAGATGAATCGGATAGAATTTCATAGGAAATACCTTCGACCTTATTTCCTTTCGCATCCAGAATGGTGATGGCATCCTTTACAATTTCCAGGGCATCTTCCGGATAATCATCCATAAAATAGAATCCTTTCTGAATTGAGTCCTTATCGGCCTGCATATCCTTATATTGATCCAAATCCCATGTCAGCTCATAGAAGTTTAATCCACCCGGTAAAATTGATTTTCCGTTGATATTGATACCTTCTTCATTTTCATTAACCTTAACCGGTACCGGCACTACCACATTATTGACGGTAATATTGGATGGATATCCGATATTTCCAAAGTCAATCTGGTAACTGCTGTTTTCATATTTTCCAACCATATCTTCTTTTACCTGCATCGGATTGGTAATGATGATAGTCTTTCCGGTTGAAACATATTTCTCATAGAAATCAGAAGGATTTTCTGCTTCGAAAAGCTGGAATGCGCCTTCAATAAAGAAGCCGTTGGATTGAATCATCTCCTGCACCTGTTTTGAAGCAGATGCGATTGAATCAAAGAAAGATACTTTAATGCCTGATACATTATTTCCATCTTCATCCTGAATCTTGATTTGATCTTTTAGAACTGTTACTGCCTTTTCCGGGTAGTCATCGATATAGAAGAAGCCTCTTTCTATGGCATCCTTCACTTCTTTCATACCCTTGTATTGGTCTAGATCCCAATGCAGCTTGTAGTAATTGATGGATAAAGGAGCTACGGTTAAACCGTCGATGTTGACATTATTCTCATTGAGATTTTCCTTCACAGGATTTACAACAGGTACAATGTTTACAACTTCATTGGTGGCATATCCATTCCCAAAGTCAATTTGATATGCCTTATTCTTATATGTCTTTCCGCTGTTTTTCATTTCCTGTTTGACTGTCATTGGATTATTGATGGTTAAGATGGCTCCGGTTTTGACATAGCTGTCGTAGAATTGTTGAGGATCTTTGACTTCGAATACCTGGAATGCACCATTTACGGAAATATTATTCTTTTTCATCAATTCCTTGATATTCTCATCTGCTTTATCTATCGAGTCAAATTGGTGAACAGTTACATCTACTTCTTTTCCGGTCGGTGTTAATACCTGGATTTCATCTGAATTGATTGTTACGGCATCTTCCGGATAATCATCGATGTAGAAGAAGCCTTTTTTTATGGTGTCTTCAGAGATCGATGCGTCCTTATAAGGAGATAGATTCCAGCTCATCTTATATACATTGACAGAGCCCGGGTTAACGACTTTTCCGTTGATGTTGACGCCTTCTGTATTGAAGTCTTTTTTTCTTGCTTCAATATCCGGCGTAAGGATAAATACTTCATCCGATTGGGTAGTATATGAAGTTTTGTTTCCGCCTTTTTTGATCTGCCCCGTTAAAACATCATAAAAGGCATCTTCCATCGCAATAGTTGTGGTAAAGGTATTTGGGTATCGTGCAGCATCTTTTAACGGATAGCCGACAATCACAGCCATTGGTACATCCAAATCCTCATTCATTTTTTCATTCATCTTATCTAAGAGGGCCTGCCCTGCTTTAAACTGAACGGTATTGGCTGATGCATCATACTGTACTTCATAGTCTTTGGAGGCTTGGGCTGTTTTAGCGGCATCCACTTCAAAACCATCCGGCAATACATCTTTCATCACATATTGAACGATAAAATCTCTTCCTGCCTTTAAGCTGTCATTGCATAAGATCCAATGCGTTTCTTCCCCTTTCACAACTGTATTTTTATCGATATCTTTCGACTGGGCATCAACCACCTGCTTTAAAGCCTTAGGATCCTGTCTGACATAGACCTTATGAATTTTTGCCTTAGCTTCATAAACATCCGGTACCTTGACAAATGGTTCCGGTGTAAAGGTGACCGGATCCGGTCCTTCGTAAGTTTCTAATTTAGGTTCTTCTACGACAGGATTGGTGCTGTTATTGATAAATTGAATACGAAGTTTGTAGTTGGAATCGATGACCCAGTCCGCAAAGATGTGCAGTACATCAATCCAATCACTGGATTGTCCGGCATGTAATGTACCTGTGTAATTTAATTGCGCGGTCTTATTGATAATTTCATTTACATTTACACCCGGCATCTTGGAATAGTAGTAGAGAACTTCTCCGTTTGGATCGGAATATTGGATCGATGGATATGTATAAACTGTTCCATCAAATTGATAGGTAAAGGAAAATGTATTCAATGTGACAGAATGGACAGTATAGGTGATATCACCCTGATTGGTTGGATGATCTAAGGAATAATCAATTTTTCCGGTATAGATATTATATCCATACGGACGGTCCACTCCGCCGATATCAGCGCGGTCAACCCAATCGGTATTGGTGATGGTGAAGTTTCCTTCATTATCAATCGATATCGAAGCGGTCGGATCACCGGAAGTATCCAATAAATCATATCCAAGCTGTGCTTCAAAGTTTTCTTTGATCATTGCCTGAAGCTCAGCTTCTTCGAGTTTTTTCTGATACTCTTCCATTGCGTTTTTATTACGTGCTTCGATTTCCTGTTTTTCTTTTTCGATGGCAGCATTAAGCGCATCGGCTTCTTTTTTGCCTTCTTCATTTCGCTTTGCGATATCCGCATTTTCTTTCTCAGCTGCTTCTATTGCGGCATTATTCTCGGCCTTTGTTTTTTCAACACTTTCCAGTTCTTCCTGTTGGGATTCGATATCTTTTTTGGCATCTTCTAACGAATCATAATAAACATCAGCTTCTTCAATAATCTCAACGCCCTCTTTTTGAGCAGATTCTTTATGTTCATCTAATGTTTCAGATACAACCTCTGCTTCAATGACATCGACAGATGTCCCTTCCGTAATCGGTTCTTGTTCTTCTGCATAAATCGTATTGGAAGAATCGGTTGCCATCATACAAATTCCTGCCAGGGCGATAGCGCCTACTGCCCCATAGGCTTTTGTCTTTTTTATCATTCCGTGTCCTTTGACTTGAGTAATTTCTGTATTTTTCATTTTTTGTCTCCTTTTTTCTTTCTTATCAAAACTATGGTTCAATTTAAGCACCGGTGTTTTACAATCAGAAAAAAGGTATATGTATTGATGGATGCATCCATGATTTTTCCACCTCCTATTTTCTGATACGCAAAAATTAAGAAAAAGACAAAAAAATCTGCATAATCGCAGATTCATAATGCATTAATTATTTATTATATTTCCACTGTTTCAAAACTGTTTCTACTTGAGCAATTAGTTTTTCCTTTTCAGGAATAACATAAGTATATGTTGACGCAAAGATGTTGTTGGAGAGTCCTCCCAACGCATACTCAGCACATACATTATCCTTATCAGTACAGAGAATGATTCCAATTGGTGGATTATCGCCTTGTTCGTTCACTTCTGAGGCATAGTAATTTAGATACATATTAAGCTGACCAACAGCTTCCGGCATCAATTTCACTGTCTTAAGTTCGATTAGAACATAGGCATGAAGCTCTTTATTGTAGAAGACCATATCCACGTAGTAATGCGTATTATTTAGTGTAACGCGCTGCTGCGTTCCTACAAACATAAATCCTCTACCAAGTTCCAACATGAAATCTTCAATTTGCCTTACAAGCGCTTTTTCCAAATCACTTTCAAGCATTGGCTTGTTCTCCGAAATACCAAGGAACTCAAAAACATATGGATCTTTTACAATATCTTTCATTTCTGTAAGTTCCTGACCTTTAGTCGCCAGTTCATAAACTTTATCTCTATTTGCCTCGCCATCAGAGAGTAGCAATCGTTCAAAGAGGGATGTGGCAATCTGACGTTTCATTTCCCTTACCGACCAACCAGAGCGCTCGCATTCTTTTTCGTAGAAACTACGGCGATCAGAATCAGATATAGTAAGAAGCTCGCAATAATGAGACCAGCTTAATCTAGCAGACAGCATCTGTTGAATTTGATACGTCTGATAAAATCTTCTCATAAACTGCAGGTTTGAAACGGAAAACCCTCTCCCAAACTCTTTTGTGAGCTGCTTTGAAATCTGTTTTAAAGTCGATTGCCCATATTCCGCTCTTATGTCACTGCCTTGTTCATGCTCAACGATAACACGGCCAATATTCCAATATGCTGTCAAAAGCTCATTATTAACTTGAGCCGCTGCATTTTTCCTTGCATTAATCATGATTTCTCTAATTTGAGAAATCATTTCCTGCTGAATAATCAATTCTTTGTTCATCAATAATTCCTCTCTTGAATCTAACAGACAGTGTCTGTTAAATCTTAGTTAGCTTGATTGAGAAGCTCATACGACAGTTTAATAACAATCCATGATCTCACTTCGAAGGCATCACACATCTTTACCAGTTTGTTAATGTCAATTTTCCAGTCACTGATTGGTATTCTAGACATCTCGATATTGTTTTACTGTCTCCTATTTTCTGATACGCAAAAATTAAGGAAAAGATAAAAAAAATCTGCATAATCGCAGATTCATAAGTTATTCAGCTAAATCCTGTCCTAAAAGCTTTTTGAAAAGAATAATGGCAAGAATAGATGTTAGTACATCGGCTGCAGGCTGGGCTGCAATGACGCCCATATAGCCAAATAGTTTTGATCCAATCAACAATACAAGGAAATAAATATATCCCTGTCTTCCGGCGCTGAGGGTTAATGCTCCAAGTCCTTTACCTGTTGATTGGAAGATGCAGGTTGTAACCATCGTAATGCCGATAAAGAACATACCAACCAATACAATTCTTAACATCGGCGTACCTGTTGCGATTATATTTGGATCATCCATAAATACTGCCACCATCTGAGGGGCAAAAATGGATAATACAATAGATAAAGCTAAGCCAAGCCCGCAGACTATCATATAAGAGAAGCGGATAGTCTCTTTCATACGTTTCTTATTTCCTGCTCCAAATAAATATCCATACATTGGCTGACCGGCAAAGGAGAACGACACCATAACCATCACAACAATCAATACAATCTTAGATACAATTCCCATTGCCGCAATCTTATCATTGCCATACGGCAATAAGAATCTATTTAACAACATGACCGCAATGGAAGACATGATATTAGTAATTGATGATGGAATACCAATGCCAAGGATCTGTTTTAATTCCCCCATCTTAATATAGAAACCCTTTGGATTTAATGATAAGGCTTTAGATTTATGTGTAATAAACCAAACATAGAAGATATCGGCACAGACATTTCCGATTACAGTTGCTGCAGCGGCACCGCCGGCTCCCATGCCCAGTGTAAAGATAAAGATAGGATCAAGAATCATATTGACAACGGATCCTAAAACAGAGCCAATCATGGCACCTGTCGCAAAGCCTTCGGTACGAAGAAGATTGGATGGAACCAATGAGAAGATTACAAATGGTGCCCCTAATACAATCCAGCTGTAATACTGCAGAGCATAAGATCTTGTCTGGTCGGTAGCTCCAAGAAGAGTTAACATCGGATTTTTAAATATATACAACAAAATACCAATCACCAAACCAAATACAGCCCCACCAAGAAAAGAGAATACCGATAATCTTTTACCGTCTGCCATCTTTCCCTGTCCAAATAATCGGCTGATCAAAGAACTTCCGCCTAATCCAAAGATATCTCCAATCGCAATCATAAAGGTGAATATCGGCGCGCATAAGGATACCCCGGCAACTAGGTTGGTATTGCCTGTACCCGCAATAAAATACATATCTACCATATTGTATACCAGCATCAATACGCTGCTGATCATCATCGGCAAAGCTAATTTCATATATGCCTTAGGGACCGGCATTTTTTCAAACAATTCATTTTGCATAATCTACCTCTTTCGTAAATAAATATACCATCAACAGTAGATTTTTATGGTGTCATATGTCACTATATAGACATGAAAATAATCAATGATTCCCAGCGGTTACAGACATATCTTGTCAAATATGATATCTTATCGCATTTCTCTGATTCCAATCTTCCCTTTTCTCTATATCAATTCGAAAAAGGAGAAACCATTAATAATCGATTGAATCCGCAGCATTATATTACTTTTGTGGTATCAGGAACTTTAAAAATATCGAACATTCGAGAAGATGGTTCGGTTTCGGATATTACCGCAGGATCAGGTTTTACATGTTTAGGGGATGTTGAATTTGCGATGGGTTCTAAATCCCCTTATCTCATTGAAGTCATGCGGCGAACTACCTGCATCGTTCTTCCTTTAGCTTCTACAAGAGACATATTAGAAAAAGATCCAATTTTTCTAACCTATCTTTTAAGATCTGTTTCCGAAAAATTGAATCGTGTTACGGCCATGACTGTAGAACCTAAAGACTTAAGAGAACGTATTTTGCATTATATCCGAACTGAATGTTTGGATCATCGACTAACCGGTGTTGAAAAGACAGCAGGTGTCTTACATTGTTCAAAAAGACAGCTGTTACGGCATTTAAAAGCATAATGTGATGAAGGAATTCTCATTCATACAGGAAAGGGAGAGTATTCAATTCGTATCCAAAAGAGTAAAAATGAGCCGGTCTAGCTCAAAAATGAGCCGGTTCAGCTCAAAATGGACCAATTCAGCTCAAAAAATGGTCCAAAAGTCCAAAATAATGGTCCAAAGGTCCAAAATAATGGTCCAAAGGTCCAAAACAATGGTCCAAAGGTCCAAAATAACGGTCCAAAGGTCCAAAACAATGGTCCATATTTAATTGGGTGGCTGAAAGTTCTACTTTCTACAAAATCCCTTTATAGTAGGATCTCCCTCCCGGCAAATAATATCAAAATCAATCAAAATTTTTATATATCTTTTTGCCGTAGTTGAGCTTTTTCACGTCAATTCCATCACTATTTGCTTATCAATATGAGAATGGCCTTGAAGATATTCAACAATCGGCCACAGTTTTTCTTTTTCTCTATCTGTTAACTTATGGCTTAGAGTATCCATCATTCGATCAATTGATTTCTGCTGCTGAACAGGCAGCATCATCGGCTCTTGCATTTGACCATCATCATCGCTTGAGTAGGTTTCATAATATCTTCCGTATTTTTCTAAATTAACATATAAATCACATGCGTTACATACTACTTCAACACCGCCTGCAGGATGCGCATTGATTAGCGGATATGGGGCATTCTCTTTTTTACATTCCTGCTTTATCTTATCAAATCCACTTCCCCAGGATTCTACCTCACCGGAGCGGTAAAACGCGTTCGCTATTTTCGGATTCATCGGTATGGATGGATGCCTTTCAAATACTCTATTTACATCAATTGTTTTAGACCATTTACCATCATTCCATACCGTAATCTTATCATCATATATGCGAATCTGAATCGGAATACCAGTTTCGTAAGTTTTATGAATAACGGCATTTAAGAGTACTTCTCGAAATGCCTCTTCCGGCCATAGATAAGTTTCCCTGCGTTTCAGTCCATCATATGAGAACATGCCTTTTAAATATTTGGTATAGATCAATTCCATGGCGCGATCAACCTGCGTAATTAATGGTCCATGTATATCATCCCCATATATGATATCATCAACTTTGTTCTGCCCTCTGGCTCCTGCCGGTGCAAAGTATGCGATTTTTATGAAAGCCCCCGTTACATATTGTTCAGGATCGGGATGGAATAATAAAATAGCTGCGCGTGTTAATTTTCCATCAGTAACTAACTTTAAATCTTTCAGCAGTATTTCATCAGGAACTTCAGCCTGTTGGGTTGTCATTCGTCTTTTTCCGATTGCCTTAGTACGGAAGACTTGAATCGCATCCTTTGATAAATCAGAAACATATACATTTGGCAGCGGTGCTGCATCCCATGTCATTCCTGCTCTCATCAATAAAAACCGATGGAGCTCAAAACCATTCAATTCCCTAAGTGTAGAACCGGAGCGTTTATAGTATTTCCCATCACAGGAAATTGCGAAAGGATATCTTAGAACATGAATTTGGACATATCGCACTACCCCATTTTCGCTAAAAATTGGGCATTCTTTTTCCAGTTTCTCAAGTGCATAATATCTGGAATCTTCTTTTGAAATATCTTTGCTGCATATCTTTCCACATGCATATTGATTGATTAGTTTGTTTGATATCTCTGATGGCACCGGATATCCATACTTTACGTTATCACCAAGATATGTTGTAACTACGTTTATATTCACAAGTACACCTAAGCGCGAAGTAATTTTATCCGGCAATATTTCCTGCATTTGATCAGAATCTTGAACACCTACTACATAACCATCATCATTGACTCCAATATTAAGCATTCCTCCATTTGTATTGGCATATCCACAGATCCATTTGAGATATTCATCCCTCCAACTCCACTTCCATTCCACTTCTTCCGATTCCATATCATAGGAATTCTCTTTCACCAATAATGGTTCGTAATAGTATTCCATACATAGTCCTCCTTTATATTCTTATACGAAAAAATCCGCCAAAAGGCGGAAAAGATATTAAATAAAAAATGAGAATAATATGCAGGATGATCGCAACCGGAACAAGAATTCGAAACCGAGTATGTTTTGTCTTATGATGGAATATCATCATGCCAAGATAGGCTCCAATTCCTCCTCCCAGAAACGCTATCAGAATCAATGTTCTTTCACGAATACGCCATGTATTACGTTTTGCCTTCCCCTTATCCATTCCATATAAAAGAAAAGCTAAAACATTAATAATCAAGTAATAATAGATCATATTTCTACTACTCTTC
>CACYBS010000114.1 GCA_902772725.1 Erysipelothrix rhusiopathiae | reverse complement strand
TTTGTAAAACAATCATTTCGGGCCCGCAGCGATGCAGGCCCGAAGTGGTTATTGTAAAGTTATGGATGGCAGATACATTCTTAACATTTGGCGACAGTCCCTAGTTACATTTGTAGCCATCATTAATAGCTTTCGATTTCATGCGTCCAATCCTTTCGTCAAAATCTGGGTGAGAAGAAAAAGCATCCAACAATTTTGAATACTTGGATTTGTCCTTTTGCTTTGATATAGTTTTCAGCTTCTTAAATGCCAATCCCATAGCCCATGGATTCTTTCCACATTTCTTCAGAAAACTATAGCCGTAATCGTCAGCCTGTGTTTCATGGTAGCGCGAATGCTTGGCAGACAGAGCTGAACTTGTAATATTTCCCAATGAAGAATCAGACAACGTAGCCCATGTCCTGCTTTTAGAGGCAATGGCATCTGATGCCGCACTCCTCAATAGGGCACTACGCCAAGCCTTTTTGGAATGCCGTAATGCCACATGTCCGATTTCGTGTCCTATCACACCCAGCAATTCATTGTCATCAAGAATGTCCATCAACGCAGAAAACACCCTGACACTACCGTCAGGGCAAGCAAAGGCATTATACTCTTTAGTCTGATAAACTTTAAAGTTCAACTTGATACCATTTGCATTTGTCATATCTTTGGTAAGCTTCTTTAGTCTTTGACTATATTTACTATTCGTTCCACAAACGTTGTTCGCCTTATCCATTGCTACGACTTGCTCATGAACTATTTGGGCTAACTCTTCATCAGTAATGATCATTGCTTGACCTGCCTTAATAGTACCCGAGAGCAAACGTCCCCAATCTGTTTGCGCATGAATTTCAGAGGCCATAAGCAGAAAAGTGAACAAGCAACAGACTTTATTCAGATATAACATATAGGCACTAAAACATAACTGCCACCTTATTGTTGGGTGGCAATTATGAAATATGAAATGATTACTTGTTGCTTATCTCGTCGAACAGGATGTTGTCGCCGTCAACAACAACAGAAATAATACAAGAGCCTTTGGTTCCCATGTCGTTATAGCTTACCTTATACTTCCCATCGCCTAATGCCTCTACATTATTGACTTTCTGTACATCGCTGTCACCATCCTGGGCATCACTGCGGAAATCCCAAATGGCATAGCCGCCACCCTCATATTCGTAGTCATCAGCCAGCTTTTTGGCAAGTTTCTTCGTGCAATACTTGTTGATGACTGCATCAGTTGCCTCTTTGTTTCCAAAGACATAGTTCTTGTAGAACTCCTGAATTTTCTCAATGGCTTGAGCATCAATTTCTGCAGCATCGTTTTCAGGAGCTGCTTTCTCTACTACGACAGAATCAGTTGCTACTGCTGTTGAATCACTCTCTGGCTGCTGGGCAGCTTGTTTGTTTCCGCAGGACACTGCTATCGCAGCTGCTGCAATAATCATTAATTTTTTCATACCTTTTGAATTTTTATTTATGATGTCCAACATATTTGACTACTCCATTTTCAACTCGAATAGACCATTCACGAATTAGTGCTGCGAAATTGTATTCTCTTGGCTTAAAGCTATTACTATTCTCATCGTAATATGTTCCGCCATATTTTACATCATACCATTTGCTACTTCCATTGTCGTCTGTTAGTTTGTAATTGCAAAAAGCTTTTATAACCGAGAAAGGCATTCCTACCTTAATGTTATTTCTAAGCATAATTTCATCAACATTCGCCTTGCCGTATTTTTTGCAATATGATTGGTATAGCGCTTCCTGTTTTTTGTCCTTCTCGGCTTCTGCTGCTTTGCGCCTAGCCTCCTGCATTTTTTTGTAATCCTCTTCAATTACACCTTTTTCACTAACATGAACTATTCGCTTATTTGATGGTTCATACATTTCAACAGAAGAATCTCCAGGTCGTTCCATCATCCTCCAATTTACCATATCTAAACATGACAAACATTGAGCGTTTTGAGTATATTTAATCCATCCGTTACGTATTAAACCTTTATACGGACCATTTGTGTAAACAAATTGTGAATGAACTTCACTATTATTGCCTTGCCAGACTTTCCATATACCATTTGGCCGATGGATATTACAATCAAAAACTTCGTTTTCTTTGAGTTTAGAAAATTTTACATAATCTCCGTTCTTATAATGTAATTCGACGACCTTGTCTGTATTATTAACCCTGACGATAGAGTCAGTAGGCACCCCATATATTAGAGCCACGTCACTAACTGTCAATCTGTTTTTTTGTTGTATCCTTTTTAATGCTTTTTTTGCATTCTCTTCATTAAGATATATTTTTGTTAAACTATCCAGTTTATGCTTATAATCATTTACATAATCTTGATAACACTTATTGATACTTTCATTTACTTTCCCATTATTTGAATATAAAAATACCATATGACCATCTGGGCAAATTGAACTTAAGCCTGCATTGTTAACATGGTCCAATACATAATACATGATTTTTCTTTTATGATCATAGTATCCACCACGTGGATTATAGGATTCACCGTAAATGTTAATCCCCAAATTATTGAACGAGTATTGGCTCAAATCAATTAGTTTTTCATTATAACGGTTAGTAACAATAACATTCTTTTTGCTTCTAAACGTGTTAAAGCTTGATACGTCTGTCCAATTCCAAACATCAGATGAAACTCCTTTTGTCTGAATTAAATAAGATAATCCGAGAGGGGAATAACGCATAATGAGTACATCGTTCTCAACTTCGAGTATATAACCTTTTGGCAACACCTTTTTTGCAGCTATTAATTTGGCCTTTCTTCCATTGTTTATATATTCTTTTCCATCAATAGGTGTCTTGGATTTCTCTCCAGTATATTCGTTTGTTATATACTCTGTGT
>CACYBS010000113.1 GCA_902772725.1 Erysipelothrix rhusiopathiae | reverse complement strand
TTTTAGGTTATTTTTTTTGGTTTGACAATTCTTTTACTATGAAATATGGTAGAATAGTTTTTATTAAAGGGGGATAGTATGCGTATTCGTAAAAAATCCGCACACAAAGTTAATAAAAAAGGGAAAAGAAACTTCCAATTTTCTATGAGCGAAGTACCTCTGAGAATCAAAGAGTTATTATCATTTACGCCTTTCAGTGATAAGATGATCAATATTGCCATGATGGTACTATTGGCATTCGGTACCTTGATGATCGTATCGACCTCCATGGGAGATCCTATGGGAAGCGGTGGCAATGTGAATATGTTGTCGCATGTCATCTCTAGTCTTGTCAAGCAGATGGTCTTTGTGGTGATATCTCTGGCGGCAATGCTGTTTCTGAATAAGATGTTTACCTTTAGAAGGGCATACCGCTTTCGAGGCGCACTGCTGATCGGTTTTTTGGTGGCAATGATTGCTCCGTTATTTTTTCCGGAGATAAATGGATCAAGAGCATGGATTCCTATCGGAACGATGACAATCCAGCCTTCTGAATTCGGTAAGCCGATGGCATATATTATGATGGCTACGGCGATGTACAGAGCGCGTAAAACCTACAAGGAACCGGATAGCTTCATGGGTTTACTTGGATTACCGCTTTTCCTGTTTACTTTTTCTATGGTCATGCTGCTGATGCAGAAAGACTTAGGTACTCTTGCGATCACATTTATGATTTATTTTGTGATGTTTTTACTGCCGGATTATCATATCCTGCGTCGCTTCCAGCGGCTTTTAAAAGTTGGATTTACTACGGTTTTGATTTTAGGCGTTACGCTTTTCTGGGTAACTGATATAGGAAGCCGGCTTTTGATCAATACGCCGTTTTCTCATGTTGTGACAAGATTTGAAAATGCGAAAAATCCTTATGCCAGCATGGAACGTCTTTATGGGGAAGGCTATCAGCCGGCAAACGCTTTATACGGTATTGCCGATTCTCATATTATCGGTAAAGGAATCGGACAGTCTAACCGTAAATACGGCTATTTAACACAGGCAAGCTCAGACTACATTATGGCGGTAACGATTGAAGAAACAGGTATTTTTGGCTTAGCTATTGTCACAATCGGCTATATGGTTATATTGTACCGTCTGTTGTATTATGCCCTGATTACCGAGCAGCTGGAATTTAAAATCATTCTCTCAGGTACCGCAATGCATCTGTTTATGCATTTTTTCCTAAATATAGGCGGTATTACTTCCTTGATTCCATTTACGGGAGTACCACTTTTATTTATCAGTTACGGCGGCTCTTCCTTATTATCAATATGTATGGGAATCGGTGTGGCCCAGCAGTGTATTTCACATATTCGTATATCGGAGTTAAATGAAGCATGAGAGTTGTAGCAGGTAAATATGGCTCCCGCCCTTTACAGGCGGTAAAAGGAGATAAAACACGGCCTACTTCCGATAAGGTAAAGGGTGCCGTTTTTTCTACTCTCGGCGGCTTTTTTGAAGGCGGCCGAATGTTAGACTGTTATGCAGGTACAGGCTCTATGGCCCTGGAAGCGCTTTCCAGAGGTATGGATCATGCAGATCTTGTCGATGAAAGCCCGCTTGCCATAAAAACCATTAAAGAAAACATCCGGTCTTTAAAAGCAGAAAATGAATGTTCGGTTATAAAAGGGAATATATTCACTGTTATTGAGCGTCTTGAACAGCCATACGATCTGATTTTTATCGATCCGCCTTACGCTAAACAGAAAAATGAAGAATTAATTGAAAAACTGGACACAAATAATTTAATAAGGAAAGGGGCATGGGTCGTTGTGGAAAGTGATGTAAAGGATAGCTTTCCCGATGAAATTGCCGGTATTTCCAAAGTGAAAGAAAAAATATATCGAAGTACGAAAATAACTTATTACAGAAAGGGTGATTAAGATGACAGTGGCAGCTTTTTGCGGCACTTTCAGCCCCATCACACTGGGGCATCTTGATGTGATCGAAAGAGCCAGTACGATTTTTGACAAAGTGGTAGTACTGGTCTCCCCAAATTCTGAAAAAGAGATGACCTATTCTGAAAAACAGCGCTGTGACTGGATCAAAGAAGCATGTGCGCATTTAAATAATGTGGAAGTAGATGTGCAGTCCGGTTTATCTGTGGCTTCAGCTAAAACCCATAACGCAACCGTACTGATTCGCGGTATCCGCACGGTACATGATTTTGAATATGAGAAAAACATGGCATCTATGAATAAATTGATCTCTGGGGATATGGATACACTCTGCCTTTTCACAAAAGATCAATATGCGAACTGCTCATCATCGAATGTAAGAGAATTACTGAAATATCACCAGGATATCCGCTCTTTAGTTCCTGAATGTGTGGCAAGAGATTTGATGAGGTGAACTATGAAAAATTTTACGGAATGGTTAAAAAACAAAGGATATACCGTTAATAATCCTTCTATTTATATAGAAGCCTGTACGCACTCCTCATGGGCTAATGAGCACCATGAAAAGGGAAAAGACAATGAACGTCTTGAATTTATGGGAGATGCGGTACTACAGATTTGGAGTGCAGAACAGCTTTATAACATGCAGCCTGTCATGCGGGAAGGTCAGATGACTACGCTTCGTGCCCAGATTGTTTGCGAGGCAACACTGGCCTTATTGAATGAGAAGCTGGAATGGTATAAATATCTGCTTTTAGGTGTGGGGGAAGAGCGCTCAGGCGGTCGTTCACGTGCCAGTATTCTGGCAGACCAATTTGAAGCCTGCATCGGTGCCATCTATCTTGATTTAGGATACGGTGCAGCTGATGAAATCTTAACGGAATATATGAAGCCTCTGTTTACTATGACAAAGTCGGAGGCTGTAACAGATTATAAGACGCATCTTCAGGAAGTTATCCAGGCCGATACACGCAAGACGATCCAATATCGTCTGCTTGAAGAAACCGGACCTGCCAATGCGCCTACCTTTACTATGGGTGTATATCTGGATGATATATTATTAGGAAAGGGAACAAGTACTACTAAGAAAAAAGCGGAGCAGAAAGCTGCCAAAGATGCATTTAATAAATTAGCGAAATAGAAGGGAGGCCTTCTTTATGGAAGAAAGTGTGTGGAGCACTTTAGAACAATATTTGGACATTGAAATGAAACCTTATCTTGAAAAGGCCTTTATTAAAGAAAATCCAATATATCATAAAAAAAGAAAACAGGTAGAACTGACCATTGAAACAGACGAGGTTCTACCTTTACATATTTACGAACAGCTTCTCCATGAATTGAAGATGGGATTTCAGATTCATTTTGATGTAACGGTAAAAGCGAAAAACCAGCATGTCCCTTTAGACATGTTAGATCAATATGTGAACTACTATGTGGAAAGAGACGAGGCTTTAAAATTTTACCGTTTCCTTCATCCGTTTATGGATGAGCAATCCATCTGTTTTGCGACCATGGACGAAGACAGACTTTCCGGTTTAAATAAAACCCTTCCGGTTTTAGAAAAAAAGCTGGAAAAGGTGGGCATCAAGATGTCGATTATCTGCCGTCATCAGGACGAACAGCAGGAAATCGAAACAACTGTTTTTGAAGAACCGGAAATTGTGCAGCCAAAAAAAGCGCCGAATAAGACAAAGCGCTATCAAAAACAGAAAGCCACGGCTTTGAAGATTCGGGAACTGGAACAGGGAATGACAAATGTAGAAGTCATCGGTCATGTGTTCTCCATTGAAGAAAGAGAAATGAAGAACAAATCCCTGATGCAGACGATCTATATTTCCGATTATGATGATGCCCTTGTGGCAAAGCGTTTTGAAAGTAACCGATTATCAAGAGAAGAAATGCGGGAGTTAAAGGTCGGTCAGACAGTTCGTATGGTCGGGGATCTGAAGGCGGATACATATATGCGTATCGATGTCTTCAATATCCGTTCTCTGGAAAAGATCTCACCTTCTAAGCGTAAGGACAGTGCTGCCCAAAAAAGAACAGAGTGGCATGTTCACTCCAATTTCTCGGAAATGGATGGAGTATGCGCTATTGAAGAATATATTCAGACAGCTTATGACTGGGGAATGGATGCCATCGGTGTTTGCGACCACCAGGTCGTACAGGCTTTCCCTATGGCCCAGCATAAGGTAACCGCATTAAATAAATCCGATCCGAAACGCAACTTCAAAATGTTGTATGGCTGCGAAATGACAATGGTCGATCCGGAATATAAGATTGTTTTCAATAATGATCATAGAAAGCTGGAAGATGCGACCTTTGTGATATTTGACTTGGAAACAACCGGTTTATCCAACCGATTAGATGAAATCATTGAATTCGGTGCCGTGAAAATGAAAAACCGTGAAGTCATAGACCGTAAGCAGACCTTCGTGAATCCGAAAAGAATCATTCCGGCAAATATCGCCAACTTGACGCATATTCATCAGCAGGATGTGGACAAAGCAGCCCCGATAGAAGATGTGATCGATGAGCTTTTGGATTTTATCGGAGATTCAATCCTGGTAGCTCATAATGCAGGATTCGATATCGGCTTTATGAATGCAGCTTTAAGACGATTGGGAAGAAAAGAGCTAACCAATCCGGTTATCGATACCCTTCCGCTTTCACAGGCAATGATCAATTCGAAGCGTTATAACTTAGGTTCTGTCTGCCGCTATTATGGGGTTGCCTATGATGGGGAAGGTGCCCATAGAGCCGATTATGATGCCGAAGTACTCTCCAGTGTTTTATGTCATATGATGAATGAGGTGGGAACCGAAGCGACATTAGATACCCTGCAAAACAAGCAGAGTGAAGATTCCTTTAAAAAGGTTCGTCCTTCTCATATTACGGTATATGCCAAAAATAAAGCAGGATTAAAGGAATTGTTTGAATTGATTACTTTATCGCATACCAAGTATCTGGCATATAACGGTAAGTCTTCGGAAAGCGGAGGACCGGAATCGCAGAATGTCGTGGCTGAACCGCGTATTCCAAGAAATGAATTGGAAAAATATCATAAAAACGGAAATTTATTATTTGGTTCTGCCTGCCAGAACGGAGAAATATTTGAACTGGCTCATACACGCTCTGCCAATGATTTAAAACAGGCGATGTCATTTTACGATTATGTAGAGCTGCAGCCATTGGACTGTTATAAAAACCTTTTAGACCGCAATTCCATTAATTCGGTCGATGACTTGAAAAAAATCTGTACGTTTATATTGGAAACGGCAAAGGAATTAGATATACCGGTCATTGCGTCGGGGGACTGCCATTATGTGCATCCGCATGAAAAGCGGATTCGCGATATCTATATCAATGCCAAGGCAATCGGAAATGCCCGACATCCTTTATATATTTATAATGCGGCAAGACGTAAGCTGAACAGCGCTCCGAACCAGCATTTTTTGACAACTGATGAAATGTTGGAAGCTTTTGCCTGGATGGGAGAAGATACGGCTTATGAAATTGTCGTAACCAACACCAATAAGCTGAAAGAATTAACGGAACCGATTTTCCCGATTAAGGATAAATTGTATCCGCCGGAACTGGAAGGCTCTGCAGATAAGCTGAGCGCTATATGTTACGAAACCGCTCATAAAACATACGGTAAGGATCTGCCACCGATTGTTGAACAGCGCTTAAAACACGAGCTTGACAGCATTATCGGTCACGGTTACTACGTTGTTTACTATATTTCGCATCTACTGGTTAAAAAGAGTAATGATGATGGATATTTGGTAGGATCTCGTGGTTCAGTCGGTTCAAGCTTTGTGGCAACAATGTCCAACATCACGGAAGTAAATCCATTGTCGCCGCACTATGTGTGCCCGCATTGCCAGCATTATGAGTTTTTACAGAATCAGGAGGCCAAATCCGGATTTGATCTTCCGGATAAGACCTGTCCGGTATGTGGTCATACGATGCGTGGGGATGGACAGGATATCCCATTTGAAACCTTCTTAGGTTTTGAAGGAGACAAGGTTCCTGATATCGATCTAAACTTTTCCGGAGACTATCAGCCAAGGGCGCATGCCTATACAAAAGAGGTTTTCGGAGAAGACCACGTGTTTAGAGCCGGTACCGTAGGAACGGTTCAGGAAAAAACCGCATATGGATATGTCAAAGGCTTTGAAGAGGAGATGGAGTGTGATCCGTTCTCAGAGGCAAAGCGCAGAGATTTGGCAAAGGGATGCGAAGGTGTAAAAAGGACAACCGGTCAGCATCCGGGCGGTATTGTCGTAGTACCGTTAGATATGGATGTTCACGATTTTACACCGGTTCAATATCCGGCTAATAACCCGTTTGCGGAATGGAAGACCACCCATTTCGATTTCCATCAGATTCATGATAATATCTTAAAATTTGATATTTTAGGTCACGTAGATCCGACTGCCATGAAAATGCTGGAAAGAATAACAGGCGTTGATGTACGTAAGATTCCGATGAACGATACAGCTGCCATGTCGATTTTCTCAAGTGTTGATGCGTTGAATATCGACAGCACTAAGTATTCACAAACTACAGGGGCTGCAGGTATTCCGGAATTCGGTACTCCATTTGTAAGAGGAATTTTGGAAATGACCCGTCCGACCACATTTGCCGAGTTAGTCACAATATCCGGACTTTCGCATGGTACGGATGTTTGGCTTTCCAATGCACAGGATCTGATCAATGCGGGTACCTGTAAATTGAATGAAGTTATCGGATGTCGTGACGATATCATGGTGGATTTAATACAAATGGGAATGGAACCGAAGCTTTCCTTTACCATTATGGAAAGCGTCCGAAAAGGTAAGGGCTTAAAAGAGGATTGGGAAAAAGCCATGAAGGCTTCCAATGTGCCGGATTGGTTTATCGGATCTTGTAAAAAGATCAAGTACATGTTCCCGAAAGCCCATGCGGTTGCCTATGTAATGATGGCTGTGCGCATTGCCTGGTTTAAGGTGCATATGCCGATTGCCTATTACTGTATGTTTTTCTCGATTCGATGCGATGCCTATGATATTGAGACGATGATTGCCGGAGAAGCCGCCATCCGTCAGCGGATGACCGATATTCGAAGAGCCAGAGATGATAAGAGCCAGGTTGTATCGGATAAGGAAAAGGCAATCTATGATACGCTGGAGCTTGCCTTAGAGATGACCCTTCGGGGCTATCGCTTCTCAAATGTTTCCATCAACCGTTCGGATGCCAATGAGTTTATCATGGACCCGGATGATCCAAATGCGATCATTCCGCCGTTTACCGCCATTGACGGACTTGGTGTAAACGTAGGCCGCTCTGTTGTTGAAGCAAGAAAAAAGAATTCCTTCTTATCCAAGGAGGATGTTTTAAAGCGTACACAGCTGTCAAAATCGCTGTTAGATAAGCTGGACCGCTTGAATGCCCTGGAAGGTCTTGATGAAGAAAACCAGATGACATTATTTTAAGACAGTCGCTGACTGTCTTTTTTAGAATATAGATGATAGAATGAACACGGTGATAGAAAATGTATAAGAAAATCAAAAAAATATTTGCGCTTGTCAGCGTGATGATTCTGGCAGGATGTTCTTCACAGAATTCACTTTCAACATCCAGTGCCACCTATACGGCACTTGGCGAGATCAGTTCCTTAAGCGCAACACAGGAAATTGAATTTCACGGTACATATACCGCAAAGGATGGAAAAGGGGAAACATCGATGAATTCCCGGCTCCACACCGACCTGGTGCTGGAACCATTTTCGCAGCATTCTAAGGGGAATATGAACTGCAGTGATACCTATATCGGTCAATACAGTGCGGATTTGGAACAATATGGTGAACTCAACGGCACCAATGAGAATATCTTTATGTATAAAGCAGTCAACGGAGATGAAAACGCCCCATGGACAGTTCGCATCACAGAGAATCCGGTAACCGATCTTTACCGCAAGATGTACAATGATTTGGCAAACGGTTCGCTTACTTCTGAAATGATTCAGTCCGGAGAGGACAGCTATCATTTAAGCGCAACTCTGTATGGAACGGATTTACAGAAAATTGTGGATGCCTTTGACAGCTTTGATCTTTTCATCGGTGAATCTGTCAATATCAAATGGGAATCGGTTGAGATACCTGCTGATATTATCATTAATAAGGAGGATAATCTACCATACCGCATTACGCTGGATTGTCGTAATATCGGCCAGTACATGTTAGAAGGATTAACCGGACAGGTACATAAAAATTATGAAATTGATACCTTTAATCTTTCCATTGTATTCAGCTCGTACAATACAACATCGCAGATTACGATTCCAAATATTGTCAAGGATGATTCAGGCTACAATGACATTGTACCGGGATCGATCAAGGCCGATGAGAACGGACAGTTTTCCATCTTATTAAATAATATGGAAGCGGTCATTAATCCCAGCTTTGAAGTAAAAACGGCCAGCCAGTATGAAGAGGATACATTATATCTTTATGATACAAATAATGCGGAATTCCAATATTATTTTATGGAAGAAATTACCGCAAAGGATTTTGGAAAGTATTATACAGATAACAGCTGGATGAATGATTATCCCGATAAATATGTAGGAGTTCAATCGGGGGAAATTAAGACAATAAAGGTCAACAAAGAAAAAGTCAATTATATATTAAATCAATATCTGGACACAGAAGACAGGTGGCATCGAGAGATCTTCGGATGGAAGGAAATCGATGGTAATGTGCTTGTCGTTCAGATTGATACGGATTGGAAAAACGGAAATGAAGATCCGGAATATAATGAAGAAACGGTAAAAAATGTCTTCAAAAATATTCGTATTAAACAATAGGTCGAACAACAGTTCGATCTTTTTTATTAACTGTTTTTCGGAAATGAAAAGATCAAATGAGAATGCGTTTACATCTATCAAATACACTCGAAGGAAAACGGTAACAATGTATACTGAAAACAAAAATGAAAGCACTTTCCTATAAATGCAGGGTGGTGCTTAAAAAAGGAATATTTATTATAGGGAAAGCCCTTTCCTATCGTATATGAATTAACAGTAAATCTTTTTTTTGAAAGTTTATTTATGCCGGTACAGGATAATGAGGTTCTTTAAAAATATAGGTTCAAAACGAAAAATTTGACAATATACGTAGTATATTGTCTTTTTTTTTTGATTTCAAAAACTTGACAAAAGTAGAAAATCCGACTAAAGTCGTTGTCATGCTTTGAAAGCAGAAGGAGGAACAGCGATGAATAGAGGAATTCACAATCGAGCTGCATCGTTAATTGCGGCAACATTATTCATGAGTAATTCACCGATTTATGCGGCTGGCCGAAATGTTACGTATGATGTTGAATGCGGTGACGCAAATTCACTTGAGCCGGTTTTAAAATCAGAATACGGTGATTTACTCAAGGGGATTACCATCAAAAAGAGCGATAGCTCCAACATCAACTTCGGAAACGAAACATTGGATATTACGGTCGAAGGACTCGACCTGAATAAATTGGGAATCCAGAACGTTACTCTGCGCATGAAAGATGCCGATATGAAAAAGGATTCCGTAAAGGAAATTGTCGTGAATGTACAGGATTTAGAAGCACCGAAAATTGATGCGAAAGACTTGTACAGCGTGGAGTTAGGATCAAAATTTGATCTTCAATCATTGATTCAAGTTACGGATAATTCGGATAGCACACCGAAGGTTACTGTGGAAGGTAAGGTGGATACCGATACGTTGGGTACTTATACCTTAACCGTGAATGCACAGGATGCGCTGGGAAATATCAGTTCCAAAGATATTACCGTAGAAGTCACAAGACCGAAGGGTGAATTAATTGTTGAGGCGGCTATGTCACAGCTTGGTGTTGATCAGGACTGTACGATGTTAGTAACAAATTCTTTGAAGGCTGTCGGTATTGATTTTCATGGGGCACCTGAGGAATATCTTGAAATCGGGGAAGTAACAGATACTCCGGTTCCGGGTGATATTGTCGTATATAGCGGTCACGTTGCGATTTATATCGGTGATAATCAGGCAGTGCACGGTGGCTGGATGAGCTGTACTACTGCCATTTCAAGTGTAGAATGTACAAATCCTTTTATCGCATATGTGCATGTAGCATAAATAATTTAGACTAAAACTAAGCGTTTTAGTCTTTTTTTGTGAAAATATTGTGGTACAATGCTGAATATATTGGAGGAAAAAGCATGAGAGATTTAGAAATGTTCTCAATCATTGAGAAAGAAAAAGAACGTCAGCAGAACAATATCGAATTAATTGCCAGTGAAAACTTTGTTTCTGAAGAAGTAATGGAAGCACAGGGAAGCTGTTTAACCAATAAGTATGCCGAAGGATATCCGGGAAAGAGATATTACGGAGGATGTGTGAATATAGATATGGCGGAAGAATTAACCCGCCAGCGTGCTAAAAAGCTTTTTAATGCGGAATATGTAAACGTACAGCCACATTCCGGCTCTCAGGCAAACATGGCAGTATACAATGTTGTACTGGAACCGGGAGACACAGTACTTGGAATGGACTTAACTTCCGGCGGTCATTTAACTCATGGTCATGCCATGAACTTCTCCGGAAGATTCTATAACTTCATTCCGTATCAGGTAAATAAAGAAACCGAACTGATCGACTATGATGCATTAGAAAAACAGGCACTCGAAGTAAAGCCGAAATTAATCGTTGCCGGTGCCAGCGCATATCCGCGTGTTATCGACTTCAAGCGTTTACGTGAGATTGCGGATAAAGCCGGATGTTACTTAATGGTTGATATGGCTCATATCGCAGGCCTTGTTGCCACCGGACATCATCCAAGTCCGATTCCTTATGCAGACTTTGTAACAACTACAACCCATAAGACACTTCGCGGACCTCGCGGAGGTATGGTTTTCTGTAAAGAGGAATGGGGAAAGAAACTGGATTCCCGCGTATTCCCGGGTATGCAGGGCGGACCGTTAGAACACGTGATCGCTGCCAAGGGTATTGCGCTTTATGAAGCAATGCAGCCGGAATTTACCGATTATATCGATCAGGTATGTAAAAATATCAAAGTCATGGAGAAAGGCTTTAACGAAGCCGGCTTCCGTATGGTATCCGGTGGTTCCGATAACCATTTGATCTTATTGGATGTTATGGGATCAATCGGTATGACAGGAAAGGATGCAGAAGCATTACTGGATAAGGCAGGTATCACTGCAAACAAAAATACGATTCCTTATGACACACAGAAGCCATTCTATGCCAGCGGTATCCGTTTAGGAACAGCAGCTATGACAAGCCGCGGATTCAAGGAAGCTGAATTTGAAAAGGTAACAGAATGGATCGTTCGTGTATTAAAGGCTAATGATGAAGCTGTGTGCGCACAGGTAAAAGAAGAAGTATTGGCACTTACTTCCAAATTCCCGGCAACGGCACAGATTTGATCACAATTATCGCAATCGGAAAGAATAAAGACAAAGCACTGCAGTCCTTAGAGCGTGAATACGCAAAAAGACTGCAGTCTTTTTCTAAGGTAGAGATTTTAGAGGTAAAAGATGAGCCCAATGACCATGTCGAACGGGAAGGACAGGTAAATCTCATCAAACTAAAAGAAGCTGAAAGGGTTCTTTCCAAAATCAAACCGGATGACTTTGTGGTCCTGCTGGATCTGCACGGAAAGATGTGGACCAGCGAACAGTTTGCGAAAAATTTAAATGACTGGCAGATGCGTCATTCCCATATAGTATTTGTGATTGCCGGCTCACTTGGACCGGACATTTCACTTGTAAATCGTGCGGATATCCGCTGGAAATTATCGGATTTAACCTTTACACACCTGATGACCCGAACACTAATTTTAGAACAAATTTACCGCGCTTTTACAATCATTCATAACCGCTCTTACCATAAGTAAAATGTGCTTTAAAAACTAGTCATAGAATTTAACTGGTGATATAATAAAAATGCAAAAATTACAGTAGGAGGAATTATAATGACAAAGAGAACTGTAAAAGACCTTGATGTTGCCGGCAAAAAGGTTTTGGTACGCTGCGACTTTAACGTACCTAGAAAAGATGGTGTCATTACTGATGACAACCGTATCGTTATGGCTTTACCTACCATCAAATACTTGATTGAAAACAATGCGAAAGTTGTATTATTCTCTCATTTAGGTAAAGTTAAAACTGAAGAAGACAAAGCTAAAAACAACTTGGAATGTGTAGCTGTTCGTTTAGGTGAATTATTACCTGGAACTAAGGTTACTTTCGTTCCTGTTACCCGCGGACCGGAATTGGAAGATGCAGTTAACGCATTAAAAGAAGGCGAAATCGTATTAGTTCAGAACACTCGTTATGAAAAAGGCGAAAGCAAGAACGATCCTGAATTAGGAGCATACTGGGCAAGCTTAGGTGACGTTTTCGTTGAAGACGCATTTGGTTCTGTTCACCGTGCACATGCTTCTACTGTAGGAATCCCGACAAATATTAAAGAAAACGGTTTAGGCTTCCTGGTAGAAAAAGAAGTAACTATGCTTGGAAAAGCAGTTGATAATCCAGCTCATCCATTTATCGCTATTATCGGTGGTTCTAAAGTTTCTTCTAAGATCGACGTTATCGATAACTTATTGAAGAAAGCTGACAAAGTTATCATCGGCGGTGGTATGGCTTATACCTTCATGAAGGCTCAGGGCGGTTCTATCGGTTCTTCTCTTGTTGAAGAAGATAAGATTGATCTTGCGAAAGAATATCTTGAAAAAGCAGGCGACAAGCTTGTTCTTCCAATTGACAACGTAATCGCTGACGCATTCTCTGAAGATGCTAATACTAAGGTAGCTGCTTCCGGCGAAATCCCTGATGGATGGATGGGATTAGATATCGGACCTGCTTCTGTTGAATTATTCAAGAAGACTTTAGAAGGCGCTAAGACTGTTGTTTGGAACGGACCTATGGGCGTATTCGAAATGAAGAAATTCGCAGTTGGTACTGAATTAGTATGTAAGGCTATCTCTGAATTAGATGGTGCTATTACTGTTATCGGTGGTGGTGACTCTGCAGCTGCTGCTAAACAGTTAGGTTATGCTGACAAGTTCTCTCATGTATCTACTGGCGGCGGAGCTTCC
>CACYBS010000112.1 GCA_902772725.1 Erysipelothrix rhusiopathiae | reverse complement strand
TATTTCATTTCTGATTGACTTGTGATTTGAGCATGTAAATTCTAGCAGCATATATGATTTCTCCTTTCTTTGTATATTTATTATATCGCGAAAATGCATTATAACAACCAATTTTGCGTAATTATACGCAAAATCGATACTTAAATGGGTGTTAATACTATTATAAAGTAGGATTATCTTCTTTTTATTGATATAACATAACTCCAAAATCTGTACAAAAAAGATGCAGAGATATCGTATTGCACTGATCAGTTCTTCGATATCTCTTGGATCTATGCTGGTATGTTACTTATTGACATTAATAGGATAAAGATTAAGGCAGTTTGATATAAGTCAGGCTGCTTTTTATATGCAGATATTTGGGTGTTAATTCTGAATTATGTTTAAGGTGAAAGAAGGAATATTAATTGTTAGAAAGCCTTTAATGTTTTATTGAAAATAGAGTTGTTTAGTACGTATAATGTTTATAACGATTACATACAAAAAACAATAAGAAGAACAAAAAGTCGTAATTAGGCTGGTATAAGTATGTTGAATTTGAGAAGCTAAAAAATGAAGGGAGAAGAGAGTATGTTAAGAAAAAAAGGTAGTTTTTTGGCTTTCATAGCTTGTGTTTTTACTGTGATAGGAATGTGTTTCAGTACTGTGATTGTCGAAGCTAAATCCAAATGCAAACTGTATATTGATATCAATTTTAATGAGAATCTTATGTTTAGCAGATATAACGTGGATTTAGAAGTTGATGGTGAATTGATCGATACTTTGGAACACGGAAAGTATTATACAAAGCTTATAGAAGTTGATTCAGGAAAACATAAAATCTCTTTTTATAAGAGTGATGATTCGGATATCAATGTATCAGAGACAATAGAAATTTCAAAAGATTCAACTTTTCAATGTGAGATGTCTACTACAAGCGAAGCAATTGAGTTAGATAATATTGAAGTGATTGATAATATCAAAGGATCAACATTGAAAATGAACGATTGCACTTTCATGGTTTTACAGGATGCATATGATTCATTGGAGAAAACAGGCTTTGTCAATATAGTTGATAAAACAGTCAGTGATGAAACAGTTTATGATCGAGAGAACTGGATTGTTGTGGAACAAAATGTAGAAGCCGGATCAAAAATAGATAAAAATGAATCCATTGTACTAACCTGCCAGAGATTTGAAGAATACCTTGATCAAGTGATTAAAGGAAGCACATACAAAGACGCAAAAGAAAAGCTTGAGAAGGGAAAAATTGAATGTGACTGCTTCCATGCCATTGACAGCAAACGCATGGGTACCCGTGTGGATAAAATCAGTGATAAAGAAGCTGTTGATTGGCAGGTAACCGATGTAGAAAGAAAAGAAGGAAAGAAAATCAAAATTTCCTTAATGTATGTAGGTGAAGTAGAAATGCCAAATGTGATTGGTGAAGAGGTTTCTGCTGCTTCATCACTGCTCTTGAAAAAAGAGCTTTCTGACATCTCATTTGTTGATCGAAATGGAGAAGAAGTTGCTGCAGATTCTTCGGATTATGTTGTAATTGAACAATCAGAAGAAGAAGGTTCAACAATCATGGCAACCGATTCAGTTCAGTTAACATGCCAGACAAAAGAAGCGTTTGTGGATGATCAATTTAAGGATTTATCCATAAAGGATATTCATTCCAAGGCAAAAGAGTTGGGTTATTCCGTTTCTTATATTCATAAGATCGATAACGCAAAAATGGATGATAAAGTTTCTGACTTAAAAGACAAAGATAAAGAACTTTGGCAGGCAGAAGTAGTTGAACCTGGAAAAGAATCTAAGTCGATCAAGGCATACCTGGCTTATACAGGTGAAGTAAAAATGCCGGAAGTCGTTGGAAAATCATCTAATGAAGCCTTTACAGCTTTATACAAAGAAGAGCTGTCTAATGTTACATGCTTATATAATGGTGAACAAATTGATCCAAAGGATGAAGGATCCATTATCATTACACAGTCTGTTGAAAAGGATACTGAGATTAAAGGAACAGATCCTATTGAATTAACTTGTGAGACCAAAGACGAATATGTAAAACATCAATTTGAAGGAATGGAAATACAGAAGGTTGATGAAAAAGCGAAGGATTTAGGATATACTGTCGAATTTAAGCATTATGGCGATCAAGAAGACATGAATGACAAGATTAAAGACATGTCAGAATCTGATTTAGCTTTATGGCAGATAAAAGATGGAAAAGCAGGAGACGATAAAACCGCAATTCTATATTTGTGCTATACCGGAGAAAGTGAGATGCCAAACCTGGCAGAAATGCAGGTTGATAGGGCAGTGAAAGAGTTATATGGAAAAGACTTCTCGAATATCAAATGTACAAGTGCAGGTCAAGCTGTTAGCTTAGATGACCAGGCTTATATAGTAGTATCTCAATCTGTTGCTGCGGGTACAAAAGTTCGTGCATCCGATCCTGTAGAACTTGGATGTGAGAAAAAAGTTGATTATATAAACAAACATTTTGCCAACTTAACACTACCTGAACTGACAAAAAAAGCAGAAGAGATGAAATACAGCGTTACATACAGATATTATCTTGGCGATAAGGATATGACAGATGATATTT
>CACYBS010000111.1 GCA_902772725.1 Erysipelothrix rhusiopathiae | reverse complement strand
TTTATGCCATTGCCAGAAGTGTTTCTAAAATCTCATATCAAAGTTCAAGCCGAAAGGATTTTTGATTATCAACTGGTGGACGACGTAACTGTTGAAGAATCTATCCCTGAACTAATCTTTGCTAAAACTCGCTATTTGTTCTACAATACAAAGAAAACGGCAAGTTATATTGTGCCAAGGAATTTGCGAAGTATCCGCCAAATTCTTAAACTGCTTATGGAGATGCCAAACTATATAAATGGAAATGGTTCAGATGTCGTTAACAAAGAAGTTTTTAAGCACTATTTTTATAATGATTGGGTCGAACAGAACATACACCCCATACATAAGTCCTTCGTAGAAGAACTTGTAAGCAGAGGTAATTTGGAATCTCTTAACTATGTTGTTGTTCACTATCTTAAAAAACAAATAACTTTTAATGATTCTGTAAGTAATACAAAGGAGATAGTTGAAATCATTGACAAAGTCAATCAATATTATAACATTTCACTAGGTGACGTTTTATCAATGTTACGTATGGTTGAGAATCTGAATTTTGATTCTTCAACACAGAAACTATTATTCTTTATAAAAGCATTCTATAGTATAAAATTGTATGAAGCATACGATACTATTACCCCTGATATGGGTTCTGAAGAAGAACCTCGGATAAAATATTATATTTGCCGGAATGAGAAAGGAATTGTGGATGATGACTATCAGGCAATATTGGCGGGGTCTGTCTTTAATGCACCAAATACAGTCTCATTGCTTGGTAAAATGCAAATCCACCCTAACGTCTTCTCAAATCTGTTTTCAGCAATTGGCAGTGAGGCTGATAAGGTTAATCGAGGCAAACTATATAACTTAATAGAATTTTTGATGCTTTATGTTTCATACAGAGAGTCAAATAATATGGGAGCTGTACATCGGCACTTTGTTGATAAATACTATTCTCATTTTGATTTGGAATCTGATCATGCTTATGTAGGCAGTTTTGGTAGCTTTATCTACAATCTGTATAGTTATCGCAAAGCTATTTATAGATTTGAAGCAATAGAACAGTTCTCTTCTTTCTTTAATTATTTTGAAGATCCTAAGTCCAATAGATTATACAATCGTCTAAAGGATTATGCAGTAAATCAAAGAGTTGGGGAAAAGGAGAAGAGTGATGAAGCCAAAATGCTATCTGTATGCTGCTTCCGTAATATGGAAGTTTTAGAAGACTTTTATGAAACAATTGCTGCAAATTTACAGAACCTGACATTGTCTCATTCAACTTTATCTCTTTTCTTTAAATATGCGAAAGATTATTCTATTTATACATACGATAGATACGACCCTGATGGCACAAAGGAACCGTATAAAATAAACTTTAGTTATATGAGTATATTTGACGATTTTTTTAACGATTCTTATGTACAGGAAAAATTGGAATCAGCATTTAAAGTTATAAACCATGACCCAAAAGCGACTCGAGATACCCAAACTATTACATCTGAGAATATGCCTTAAACAACTGTTTCATCAACAGAATCCCGATGATGTTATTAATATTGTCAATTGCAAAGAGCATATTGTGTCAGATGATGTGTTTTCTTTACTGTCAGCCGGATTAAAGGCTAATAGTGTAGGTTTAGGTTATACTTATGATCAGTGTGAATTAATAGCCTTTTGGTTTATTGAGAGTTATAAAGACCTGTATAGTGCAATTAATAAGTTCGCAGAGATATTGAAAATCGATGATGACAAGTTTGTCGTAAACATTGAAAATATCCTTCGATGGCATGGTTTATCACAATATCTTACGGAAGACTTATTAGTATGCACTAAACTAGCTTTCAATAATAAACATTACCTTGGCAATTTCTCTTGGAGTCCATTCATCGCAATTGATGATAAGAATCTTAATACTTTGCTGCGAAAACCTCTTTCTGACGTACATGCGCATCTTAAAGGTTCTTCGCTTAATTTTGAAGTAAATTGGCTTTGTCTGATGAACCATATAAGTCATCGAAGTGCTGAGTTCACTGAATTAGAAAGTTGGCGTCAGCACAAATATTGTACGTATTATTTTTCCAAGCAGTATTCTTTGTATGAGAAGGCTATAATGGCTGCAGCAATAAGGCTAGTTCTTTATGGCAAGGCGAAAGAGATGATTGTAATTGATGACAAATTGGCCAGACACGCTATCCATTCTAATGGCTTATTAGATTCCATTTCGATTTCAATGGAGATTCAGAAAGCAATTGATATTTCTTGTGTTTTATATGGTAGGAAATATCTCAACAGTACAAGTCAGACTCGATTTTGTCCTGATTATGCAAATGATGAGAAATTTGTAGCACAAGATGAAGTTTGTGCGTATAGCATTTTGTCGGGAGAACGTTTTATAATGTACTCTACTTTATCAAAATTAAAAGGAGAAACAGAGCTAGGGTCAGAATATGGGAGTTTATTCTATTTGTACCTACTAATTAAGAACGAGATTCGCAACGAGTTGGTACAAGTTAATGAAGCTGTAGGTTTTGACAACTTTAACCAGTATGAGAGACATAAGACGCTTTTTATTGAGAATTACCATAATTACGAACAGTTATTAGTACACCTTTCAGTTGCTAGTTTCTTTGATGGTAATGAAAAGGGACGAAAGCACGAAACGAGAATTGCGCCAAAGACAGACTATAATAAATTCCTTAGTTCGCTATTACAAATAGAAAGCGATGTCATAAATCCAATATTTGGAAAGGAGAAAAAGTCTTGGCAATATGGATATGTTTATCATTTCATAAAGCGATTTGATAATACCGCAAAATCGTTGAAGTCTCTTTATGAGCGTCATCATGAATTGCGTGAAGATGTTAAATATCAAGCTAATAATATTGCAAGATTGGTTCAAAGTAACAGTGTGGGGATGTATGGTCACATCTCATCAAAGATTCTTGGAATAGATGCTGCAAATAGTGAAATTCTTACACGGCCAGAGGTCTATGCCCAAGCATTTCGTTATCTTAGGAATTTACGCTGTTATAGTCCCGATAATAAACAGCTTGGCATTACATACCATGTCGGAGAAGACTTTATTGATGTTGTTGATGGCTTACGTGCACTTGATGAACTCCTTCTGTTCATGAACTATAAAAAGGGTGATCGCTTAGGACACGCACTAGTGCTCGGAGTAAACGTGAATGAGTACTATCGGTCTCGTTCATTTACAATCTGTATGACTAAACAGATGCTTTTAGATAATGTCGCATGGCTATATCATAAGTGCAGAGTTCTTGGCGGATATAAAAAAACGCAAAGACTTTTATTAGAAAAGTTCAAAGAACACATTAAGTATGTGTACGATCAAGAGCCTGATATTGATACATACTATTGCGCTTGGCTGCTTAGAGGGGATAATCCTAATATGTATAAGTTCGACGGTGATGTGAAGCCTCTTGATTTGGGTGAATGGAACGAAGCATCCTTAAATAGTTCATTTAATCATTTGCGTAAATCTAAAGCTGTTTGTAAACTTTATTATCTCTATCAATATGATGCTGACGTCAAATTAAAAGGAAACGAGATGACGAATTTCATAATAGACGAAAAGGGAGAATTATTGGATGCCATTATTTTCATTCAGACTGCAATGCGTAAGAAAGTGCAAAATATGGGAATTGCAATAGAGTGTAATCCTACGTCAAACTTCAAAATTGGAGAGATTGAACGTTATGACGAACACCCAATTTGTCTTTTTTACGACTATAGGAAGGATAAGCGTTATTCACATATTTCTTCATCCATCAATACCGATGACAAAGGAATCTTCTCTACGAGCATTGAGCGGGAGTATGCACTTATATATGCAGCATTCAAACGAAAAATTTCTCTACAACGGTCCCTTCTTTGCAAAGAATTTGATATTGTGAAATGGCTGGATGAAATACGAGAACATTCTAATCAACAATGTTTTCTAAAATAATATGAATTGATATGTGTGGCTTATTAAGGAAAAAGGGATGCGTTCATTGTAGGATTTCCTGCTAACATTGAAAGTGTCACAATTATCCTAATATATATTGCAAGCTATATTATAACCCGGCCACCTTGTGATGTAGATTACTACTACATGGTTAGAAACCTATGTAGTAGGGCACAAGTTGAGAGGAATAAAAGTATCAACAATAATAAAAGTGGCAATTATTATACAAGAAATACCTCAAGGAAAGAATCTTTGAGGCATATCCTAATCAAAGAAATAATGACACTTACTTCTTGCCTGTACTCGTTTTGGGTGTAGATCTGTAGTGAGTCTTCACCTTAGTGCCATCATCTTTGGTGTGTTCATGTACATAAACCTTCTTTTTACCATCTCCTGTTTTAGCCATACTTAACATCTCCTCTCTTAGCTTTTAATTGTTAATCATTAGAGATTTGTTGGAACTGGAACCAAAGTCTCGTCAGTATAGAACTCATCCGTTCGAGTGTTACATTCTCTACAGAGAGGTACAATGTACCAACTTTTATCAGTTCCAAACACTTTTTGAACATGCGCACCTACGAGATTATGCCGGCCAAGTCGGTGACAATCTGTTGCCGAACATCTCGATGCTGTTTTACCACTCTTGTCTTCCCAGTAGTCCAGCCAGGAGCTATATCCTGCAGGGCTATCAAAACGGCTGGAACCGTTTACATTTTTTACTTTAGTCATAATTAAAAAATTGAATGAGCATGCTTTATTGCGTACTCACATATATACCAAAACCGTTAGTTTAATCAGGGGAATAAATGGATAAAAAAATGGACAGTTCAATTGATGGGGTTCAACTATTGAAAGCCATTGCCAATAAAAGCAACGACTTAGAGACAGCAGAGAGGGCGTTTGGTCTTTTCATCGGCTACTTCGAAAGTAAGATAAAATTAAACATTGACATACATGCCAGTAAATTAGGCTTCGATGAAAATGTTGCATTTGAGGCAATTCAGTGTGCTTTCAATAAGGTTTGGATGTATCCTACGTTCGATATGAATAAAGCTCACATTAAAGACCCTAATAAGGCTATCATCGTATGGTTGATTCAAATAGCAATATCCCAAATGTATCAATTTGCAAGTACGGGCGTTTGTGCTAAAATCAAGGAGGATGAGGATTTATCAATAATAGAAGATCCTGAAGCTTTCGTTAATTCATTCAATATTCTATCTTTGGATGCAGACAAGAAAATGGAATATGTCATGGCCCTAAATGACAAGTTGTCAATGCTTGATGAAAAACACCGTATAATATTCCTAACATATAAGGCATATTATGTTCGAGGCAAGAAACTTCCTCGTGTGGTTCTGGAAAAATTGCGTAGCCGCCTTGGCATAGTGCAAGCAACGGTAAGGGTATATAAGAGAGAGGCCTGTGAAACAGTAAAAGATTATACAATTATGGAGCTATGAAAGATTTATGCGTAGAAGAGTTTGAGGCGATGCTCTGTTCAACAGGATATCTCCCACCACGTAATGAAGATGAACTAGATTTCTTCAATCAGTTGTATGAGGGCTACATGTCTCGCATAGAGGATAGGCATGTCGATATTGATACAATTGTGAATGGAAAATGTAGAGTCATCTCAATGTCTAGTATTTCATATGAGGAACAAACTAATTTATGTTCTAAGGTTTCAGATGACGCTGATGGCAGATACTCAATGGCTGCTCGTAATTATATGAATCTTCCCAACAATATACTGGAAAAGATGAAAAAACAGCATAAGCCCCAAGACGACGATGAAGATTAATTTTAGTTGGAACATTTCAGAGTCTATAGCATCGCTCTATTCCATTCCAATTCCATTGCTAGAAATCGCCAAAGATGAAAGCCTAAGTGTAATCTATGACAATTATGGCAAAGATACGTTTGATGGAATGACATGGTACGAACCCAGACAAAACCGTTTTTTTATTCACATTAATACCGAAAGAGGAAATACAGAAAATAGCCTGAAAGGTCGTTTTACTCTCGCCCATGAGCTTGGTCACTATTTCATAGACCATCATAGGAATGCTATGATACATGGACTTATGAAGCCTCATATTCATCGTTTTGAGCCTTTTGGAAAGAATGAAAATTGGGAAATAGAAAGAGAAGCGGATGATTTTGCCGCTAACCTTCTTATGCCATTATCTTATTTTATGGATGATATAAAGGGTAAAACATTCTCAGGTGAATTAATACAATCTCTTTCATTAAAATACCAAGTAAGTTTTTCTGCATGTGCAATTAGATACATGAAACTGAATCTCGTGCCGCTTATGTTGGTATTTGCTGAAGAAGGAAAAGTCAAATGGCAGTTGCGAAGTGTAGACTTCCCTTTTTATAGATTGAGATATGGCACCAATAAAGTACCAGAGAATACAGTAATGGGCGACTTTTTTTATAGGCAAGATACTTCTTGTTGTAGAAAATCAGAAATGGTTTTTGCCTACGATTGCTTCTTTACCTATGAGATCGAACAAAATAGACTCCAATTCTATGAGTACTGTATTCCATTTGAGAAATATGCTTTTAGCATTTTTTGGCAAAAGTGATAGTTTCATCTTGTGGGTATCATTGTTAATGACTTTTTTACTATTAAATAGACAATATTGAGATGAAAAAAATATCTTGAAATCTTTATCGGGCAATGATATACAATTTGGCATCAATCATGTATGAAAATATTGGTTGATGCCTTTGTTTTGTAAATTGATACTTTGTCCAAAATAAATCACACTAACATTCTTTTCTGCCACTATCCTCGCTACGTCTTTTTATTTGAATGCTATCGGATCAAACGAAAAACAAAAAAACGAATAATGCAGACACTCCGAA
>CACYBS010000110.1 GCA_902772725.1 Erysipelothrix rhusiopathiae | reverse complement strand
TTAACCCGAACACTCGATGGCTCATGGGGTACAATACTCCAGTTAAATACTGATTTTGCCTCGCTGATAGCTTCCTTTATAGTCATTATTAGCTTGTCTCCATAAAAATTAAACCATGTTAACACAAAACCATCCATAGCGCTTACTGTGTTAAAAGTTGAACAAACAATAGTGTCTAATTTTCTTACCGTAATAAAGCAATTTTTCTTTCTAGAGATTCTCGTTTATTCTTCTTCATTTCACATTCCCAGATTCTAATTACAGTCCATCCACGATCTTCAAAACGTTTCGTTATCGCTCGATCATGTTGGATGTTTCTCATACGCTTTTTCTCCCAATATTCTTTATTGCTCTCAGGCCTTGTGTTTCTACAATCATGTCCATGCCAAAAACAGCCATCAACAAAGACCGCAATCTTCTTCTTTGGAAAAATAAAATCAGGGTGTCCTTTAACGGCATAATGGCGGCGCCACCCACTTATATTGTAATCCGCAAACACCTTAATAAGTCGCAGTTCCGTTGTCTTATTTCCATTAGAACCTACCTTCCTCATTATCTCTGATCTTTTGTTAGGAGAAAAAACATCCATGAGCTAATCACACCTTCTATAATAGATATTACTGCCCTTCTCCATACGGCATAGTTTCTTCAGCAACCAGCTGATCAGTAATATCTTGTATATTCTTTCTTTTGACAGTTAAGTCTTTTGCACCATGACCAAAGTTGTTATATACATAAGAATTTACAGAATCCGTAATATCACCACCCATGCCATTTTCAACAAACTCATCTAAAACGGAATAGGAAATTTCTCTACCGCTTTTTAGAATATACTGATAAAGATAGTTGGCAAGTGTTGCTGCTTTAATAATCACAGATTTTTCTCCGGCAATATCACTTAGTACACCTATCGCATAATTAGGGGTAACAATCATCGTATACTTTGAATTAATCAGATTACGATGCGCCCTCAGGCGTCTTGAATTGATTTGTAGAAGTTTTGTACGCGTAGATTTAGCTTCTAAATCAAACTTCTTAATACTATCGTTTTCCATGTGATAGAGACATTCTACATCTGCATTTCCAGCTCCGCCAATACGTCGCGCCTCCACATCAAAAAACAAATTGAATGCTTCAACCAAAGCTTCTTCAAAATTCAAGCCCGTCTCGGTCTCTTCATGAGAATAATAATACACATTATTAGCTACATTAAGCATCGTCGCTATCGCTTTGTCTTCTTCGGTATCCATCCCTATTTCTCTGAGTAATTCGGGTGGGTAGAACGAATACAACTCAACCACCATGTCATTATTAAAGGATTCGCTCAATTCATCCTCCGGATACGGCTTTGCGTAATAAGGATAGTTTGCCAAGAGAATATCTACATAAGCCTCTAACATCGGTTGAAGAACAATATAGTCTTCTTTATAATTGCGTATAGCGTTAGGCCTACCAGTCGTTCTGTTCACATTACCATAAGTAAGCTGACCTACTACACGGTTATTATTGTCATTACATATTCTGACAATCCCGGCTGATTCAAGAATGCCTGTTGCGTAACGCCACTCATGAAGAGCAAGTCCGATAACACGTTCGTTCGTTTTAAAATCACGAAACTTCTCAAAAGAGTTTTGTTCTCTTAATGTCAGAATATCCGACACCAAAGTTTCATACGAGCTTGGTGTAATTGTCTTCATAAACATTACAAGATAAAACACTTCGTCATTATAAAGCCGACCTTGAAGTCTTGAATCTCTAAGTAGCTTAAAAATCAAGCGGAAAGGAAACAAGTTGAACTGATCATTCATCTGACTGAACGGCTGGCGAAAACCATTTCCGTATAGCATAGTAAGAAAAATCTTTGTTACCTTTACTCTATCTTTCAAATTATCAAGCAGTAGGTTTCCTAACGGGCTGAAGACCATTTTCTTTTCTTCGTCACGCCTACGGGATTTATTGTAGTATCCAAACATATACCAAGCAATTTGAATCGTCTTAAATGTCCCTGTAAATGTGCTCCCACCATAACGAGGGCGATAGATTCCCTCATCCTCCATCTTGTTGAGGATTTCATCTATGTTATCGTTTGTAAGTCTGTTTGAGGCACGAAGAGCATAGGCATAAGTGAGCATTAAGTCAAAATCTCGCATGTACATCATAATTGTCCATTTGTCTCTTGCTGTACTGCGATTATACTCATTTACTGTCATTAATGTCACCACCTTTACTAAAAATCTGCGCGACTATCTTCTTACTCAGCAGCGGTGGAATTGCCTCTCCAATTATAATCCTAATCTTAGCTTCAGGAAAATCCTCAGGGATACCCCAATCAAGAGGCAACGAAGAAACGATAATTAGTTCCCTGAGAGTTAAAACTCTTGCATCACTCCATGTGCCGTCTGGCAACAAACGACCCGGATGAACATTGTTATGTCCACTCATTAAATGATTATTTGTTGTACGTGCTGGTGCCGGTTCGTCCCAATGCATTCTGTTATACGTATTATGAAACCCTCTAACTCTGCTGCCATCTTTCTTTTTCGGATAATAGACTTCATTTTTCATGGCACTCTTTCCTTCCGGTGTATGCCTTAAAGCCTCTACTTGCCTTTCATTATGTTTAAGTGCTGTATGCCATTTGATACTCGAACTTTGTCCAGACTCTAGCGAGGGAAGGTCACCGATGGCTTCACGGAGTGTAATGATATGCGAATCCTCTTTAGGCCAAGGCCAGGTTAAGCCCTTTTTATAAAGTTTAATGATGACTCTAGGGCGACTCTGTGGTACCCCGTAATGCATGGCATTCAAAATTCTCATGTCAATTTCATACTTATCGCTATAGAGCATCTTTAGAAGGTTCACAATATGAAAAGGTTTATCAGCTTTTGCAGTATCACAAAAGTATGTTGTTCCATCTAAATCATAAAGTAATTCGATAAACTTCGGAACATTTTCAATCAAAACATACTTGGGGCTAATCTCATCAATTGCCTTAATTACATATCGAATCAAAGAATTGCGCTTATCGCTCTCATATTCCTTCCTGCCAAGCGTACTCATTCCTTGACAAGGAGGAGTTGCCATTATGAACTCTACACCAGCATTTTTTGCGCTATCTATAACATTTGAAAACACCTCATTATCAGTAATATCACCACAGATCATATGTGTATCTGGATGCGTATATTGATAAAAAGATGCTCTTTCAGGAATAAGTTCATTGGCAACAGCAATATGAACCCCTATCTGTTCAAAATAGGTTTCAGCAATGCCACCTCCAGCAAACATCGACAGACCAATAATTTTATTTTTCATCTTCCAAAATAATTCCTCTCATGATTTCTTTCATAAGTCTTGGTGGAATTCCTTCTCCAATCAGTTGGCGGAATGAAGTCTCACTTAAATTGGATGGAATATCCATATCCGGTGGAAGCGAAGATACTATGAGTAATTCTCTTAATGTAAGGACTCTTGCATCACTCCATAGTCCATCTGGTAGTGCCCTGCCTGGATGTACATTTTCTTGCGATGAAACAATTTCATTTCGCATAGTGATAGTTGGAGCGGGGCAATCCCATCTCATACGCTTGTAACTGTTCCCATAGCCTTTAATGCGGCTCCCATCTGGCTTTTTAGGATAATAAATAGAATTTTTAAAGGCAGACATGCCAGTGGGAGTATGTCGCAAGCACTCAATGTGATTTTCAGGATGCTTCCTAGCAAAGTGATTCTTAATATTACTACTTTGACCAGGTTCAAGCGATGGGAGATTCCCAATAGCTTCCTTCAATGTTATTTGGCGATTCGCTTTTAGTGGCAACACCCAATGTAGCCCTTTTTTCCACATACGATACACTACTCTATATCTTGTTTGTGGAATATTGTAATCTGCAGCATTAAATACCCTACAATCTATTTCATACGCATTTGAATATTTTTTTCTTAACAATGTTTCCAAGCCAATAATCTCTCCCTCATAAGGAAATAGCATCTGTTGAAAACGAGGGACATTTTCGATTACGAAGTAATCTGGCTCTATTGCATCTACAATCTTTAATGCGGACAGAATTAAAAAGTTTCTTGGATCTTTAAATAGTTTTTCTTCTTGTTTATTACTTCCCGCAGTGCTAACTCCTTGACAAGGAGGTGTTGCAATTATTAAATTAATATCTTGTTCTTTACACTTTCGAGTAATTTCATCTTGAATACATTCCTTGGTAATATCACCTGTTATCATTTCGCAAGACGGATAAATCAAAGTATGAGCAATTGCTCTGGACTTAACTATTTCGTTAGCTAAGACCACATCAATACCAAGTTCACCCAAGTAATACTCACCAATGCCTACACCCGAAAAGAGCGAAGCTGCTTTAAACATCGCTTTCCATCTCCTTGCTTACCAATTTGATATTATTTATCAAATTCTTGGTACAGCACAACTGCTCTCCTTAATTGCGATTTGATAAACATAGAAAGCTTGTTAAACTCATCTGCTTCATTAAGTTTAACAATAATAGAATCACTAACTGAATCTTCAGAAACAATTCGAAGCGCCCTCTTCAATCTGCAAACTGTGTCTCTAGCGGAACGTTCCCTCATATGCCTGTCTGTTCTTAACCAAGACAGAAAACCTTCATAGTTCATAAATACCCTCCCTGCCTCAAACATTGAAGTTTGTCAATAACTCTCACTATATAATAATTATATATAGGCATAATCAGTATAGCACGGCACAACGTCAACGTCAACGTCAAGTAGCGTTTGCTGTTTTCAAATTAACTTAACCTGAACTCTTCATGCCAGTTATAATGAATAACCAGAATTAAAACGCCCTTCAATAATAAACACGACTTTTTTTGAGTTTTTTTGCAGGTTGAACACAGTGTTACTTTTGCATTTAAATGTCCGCCCCCTTCCATTATAAATTTTTTGCTGTACAAAAGTCTGTACTCATATTCCCGTGGCGCAAAAAAATTTGCAGCCGTTTTTGGTTGCAAGTTTTCTTCAATCACATATGTGTTATAAAACAAAAAAGGAAACTGCTTTCACAGTTTCCCGTTTTCATTATGTACTATATCTTTTTATGGGTTCGCCCCTCAGCGAGGCAATGTTGCAGCTTAATTCCCCAATCACTACCGTCAGGCCCGCCAGTTTGTTTTCCATACGGACTAACAAAAACCAGCTTAAC
>CACYBS010000109.1 GCA_902772725.1 Erysipelothrix rhusiopathiae | reverse complement strand
TCACGCGATGATTTAGTTGCGCACATGGATGCGCTTTTGGAAGAGAATATGGAGGACTAACAAATGAAAAGAACACATCATAACGGTACTTTGCGTTTATCCGATGTTGGAAAAGAAGTATCCTTAGTAGGATGGGTTGCCCGCAAGCGTAACTTCGGACAGCTGGTATTTATCGATTTAAGAGACAGATCCGGTATCTGTCAGCTGGTATTCGATGAATCTTTTGCCAACCAGGTAAAACCAATTCGTAATGAATATGTGATTGCCGTATCCGGTGTAGTAGAGGCAAGACGCGATGCCAATAAAGATCTTGCGACAGGTAAAATTGAAGTACAGGTTAAATCTGTGGAAATCATCAATGAGGCCAAAACAACTCCTCTGATTATCGCCGATCAGACCGATGCCTTAGAAGATACCCGTCTTCAATACCGTTATCTGGATTTAAGACGTCCGGTTATGCAGGAAAAGCTGATCATGCGTCATAAGATTACCCGCAGCATGCGTGATTATTTAGATAACCATGACTTTATCGAAATTGAAACACCGATGTTAGGAAAGAGCACACCGGAAGGTGCCAGAGACTATCTGGTTCCAAGCCGTGTTCATCCGGGTTCCTTCTATGCACTTCCGCAATCTCCTCAGCTCTATAAGCAGCTTTTAATGATTGCCGGTTTTGAAAAGTATTATCAATTCGCAAGATGTTTCCGCGATGAAGATTTAAGAGCGGATAGACAGACTGACTTTACTCAGGTAGATATTGAAACATCTTTCTTATCCGAAGAAGAGATTTTAACCTTCACGGAAGAGATGATGGTTAAATTGATGAAGGAAGTAAAGGGAATTGATATTAAGGCACCTTTCCTTCGTTTAACCTACGATGAGGCGATGAACCGTTACGGTTCCGATAAACCGGATAACCGTTTTGGTATGGAATTACAGGAAATTACCGATATTTTTGAAAATACGGAATTTAAGGCTTTCTCATCTGTTATTGAAAATAAGGGTTCGATCAAAGCGATCGTTGTCAATGATTTCGCACATATCACCCGCAAGCAGATCGATAAGTTTACCGAACTTGCCAAAAAGAACGGTGCAAAGGGTCTTGTCGTATTAAAGGCTAAAGATAATGATTTAACCGGATCTGCCCGTAAATTCTTAAGCGATGATGAAGTAAAAGCTATGTATGATCGTTTACAGCTTAAGGATGAAGATGCAATCTTTATCGTATCCGATGGCTGGTTTAGATGCTGTACGGTATTAGGTACTTTAAGAAATGAAATCGGATCTCAGTTAGGATTAAAGAATAAATCGGAATTCTCCTTCCTCTGGGTTACCGAGTTCCCAATGTTTGAATGGAGCGAAGAACTGGGACGCTGGCAGGCAAGCCATCATCCGTTCACTCAGCCTATGACAAAGGATATTCCGCTTTTAGATACCGATCCTTCCAAGGTAAAGGCAAATGCCTATGATATTATCTTAAACGGTTATGAACTAGGCGGCGGCTCTTTGCGTATCTACGACAACAAGCTGCAGGAAAAGATCTTTGAGGTGCTTGGCTTTACGGAAAAACAGATCCAAGATAAATTTGGCTTCTTTATCGATGCCTTCCAATACGGAACACCGCCTCACGGAGGTCTTGCCTTCGGTTTGGATCGAATCGCAATGATCTTAAGTGAAAGTGATTCAATTCGTGATGTCATCGCATTCCCGAAAAACGCTAATGCGAAATGTCCGATGTCCAAAGCACCAACACCGGTTGATCCGGCTCAATTGGAAGAGCTCCACATTGAAATTAAAATATAAAAAGAACATATATTCCATCAATTGTCAAGACTTGTATTAAAGCATGTTTATAGATATGATGAAATTGCCCAAGGACATTCAATATTTTTCCGACGATTTGAGATACGGGAAACCGGACGTTGTTATTGTGTGTTGAAGACCTGCTTCGAGCAGGGATCCTAATCACTAACACAGGTTACCCACCTGTATATACAGGGAAAGATCTCGTGTTCTTGGGGTTTATTGAATATTGGCCTATCTTCGGATAGGCTTTTTATATGTGCATGAATATTGTCACATTAATCGATATGATAACCATGAAAGAAGGGAACTCTATGACATTACTTCAAGCTATGATCCAAGATCCATATTTTGCCATGTTAGTGATTGGTCAGGTTCTGTCCTGGATTGGTTTTATGATCACAACCGTTTACTGTGTAAAAAAGTTACTTTTTAACTAGGTCGGCATTGTTGCCAATCCATTCAAAAATCAGTAAAATAACGATGGTGATCAGATGGATGGAATATTAATTGTAAATAAAGAAGCATCTATGACAAGTCATGATGTAGTCAATCGTTTAAGAAGGATTCTGGGAACAAAAAAGATCGGACATAGCGGAACGCTCGATCCGGAAGCGACCGGTGTCCTTGTTGTTTTAGTCGGAAAAGCTACAAAGGTTCTTCAATTTTTAGCCGATACCGATAAAACCTACATTGCTACATTAAAGTTAGGATATCGAACCGATACCGATGATATCTGGGGAAATATTTTAGAAACCAAACCGGTGAATACCGATTTTGATTTTGAACAATTGGTTCACTCTTTTGAAGGTCCCCAGCACCAAATGGTACCCATGGCTTCCGCAAAAAAAGTCAACGGGAAGAAGCTTCTTGCCTATAAGAATCAAAATATTGAAATCGATCCGATTTATCAGGATGTAATGATTTACGAAACAAAGGTCTTATCCAAAGAAGACCTAAGATTTGAGGTCAGCTGTTCATCCGGTACCTATATCCGCAGTATCTGTCGGGATATGGCACTTCAAACGGATAATCTGGGATGCATGTCTTCTTTGATTCGAACACGGGTAGGACGCTTTACCATAAATCAAGCCCAGACTCTTGATGAAATTGCCGACCATCCAATATGGTATCCCATTAAAGATGTTTTAGATCATTTTAAAATGGTGGAATTATCCAATCCTTTACCTGTATATCAGGGTAAGCGCATTGAAATCGATGAAAATGATGATTTAGTTTGTATTACGGATAAAGGTGAGCCCATTGCCATTTATGAAAAAGAAGATGGTCATATATATCGTTCTAAACGGGGGTTATGGTAGTGGAAGTAAAATATATAGATTTTAAAAATATACCAGAAGGATTAATGCCATCGGCCGCCTGTATCGGTTATTTTGATGGTTTACATAGAGGCCATAAGGCTCTGGTAGAACAGGCTAAGACAATTGCCCGGATTAAGGAAATCCCGTGTGCGGTAATTACCTTTGATCCCGATCCCTGGGTTGTCTTTTTCCCGGAGAAAGAATTTCGCCATATAACATCGATTCCGGATAAAATTCAAATACTGGAGCAGATGGGTGTTGATCAGTTATATATCATTCATTTTGATAAAGAATTCGCATCCCAAACCCCGGAACAGTTTCATGAGATACTTGCCCGTATGCAGATTCAATCGCTCATATGCGGCTTTGACTTCCATTATGGATATAAAAATACCGGAGATATTGATACACTTCAAAGACAGCCATATTTTGATGTAACGGTAGTAGATGCCATTACTGATAAAAACGGTAAGATATCTTCCACCCGCATTGAAAAATGTATCGAAGATGGATTGGTATTAGAAGCGGCAAGATTACTCGATTACTGTTATTCAATCGCAGGGGAAATTGTTCATGGATATCATAGAGGAACATCTCTCTTAAAATTTCCGACCGCAAATTTAAAGGCAGACTCACAATACCTGCTTCCGAAAATCGGTGTGTATTCCGGAATGGTCAGCATTGATCAAACCCTCTATCCGGCTATGATCAATCTGGGAGCCAATCCAACCTTTCAAAATGCAGCCCTTTCCATAGAGGCCCATATTATTAATTTTGATCAGGACATTTATGAAAAAGAGGTGCGTTTCTTCTTTATTGAAAAAATCCGGGATGAAATGCGTTTCCCAAGTCCCGACGCCCTTGCCGGCCAGTTGAAAAGAGATGTAGAAACAGCTAAGAAACAATATCAAATTCATCAAAGGCTTGTGCAAAATACGGCAGAACTATGGGAAAAAATAACCTTTATCGGATAATGCTTTTTTGTTATAATGGTCATTAGAAAAGAGGAAGTTTTATGACTAAGGAATATGTAACTTTAAAACCGAAAAATGAATTCGGTGATGTTAAATTAAATAAAAGCGTTTTTTCTTCCATCGCATTAAATGTTATCTCTGAAGATGAAAATGTAAAATTAGTTGATGACTCCAAGCCGTTTAAAAGCGGAATCATCGCTAAAGTTGAAGAAGACGCAATGGTAATTACCGTTCGTATTAAAGTTAACCACAAGGCAAATGTGACAGACGTTTGCGCAAATTTGCAGGACAAGATCTTTGAAAGCATTTCTTATATGACCGGTTATAAACCTGATTCCATTGAAATCGAGGTTGTCGGATTTATCTTTTAGGAAATCGTTTGATTTCCTTTTTTTTCAAAATGAATAGATAGGAGGGACATATGGCAAACCAGTTTGACAAAAACCTTGTCATCGCAATATCAAGTCGTGCCTTATTTGATCTGGAAGCAGCCAACAAGATCTTTGAAACGGAAGGATTGGATGCTTACAGAGATTATCAATTGGCTAATGAAGATGTGATTCTGGATGAAGGTCCGGGTTTTTCCCTGGTAAAAAATCTGCTGTCTTTAAATGAAGCAGCGGGCAAAAAAGTAGTTGAAGTCATTGTCATGTCCCGAAATTCTGCAGAGACTTCGCTTCGCATTATGAATTCCATCGATCATTATAATCTGGATATTAAAAGAATGATGATGAGCGGTGGGGAAGATATATCCCGTTATTTAAAACCATTCCGAGTGGATTTATTTTTAAGCTGCAATGAAGAAGATGTTACCTCCGCTGTTAACCGCGGATATGCAGCCGGTGTCATTTATAATGGCTATAAATATAACGATATCCCTGAAGGTCAGATTCGTATTGCCTTTGATGCCGATGCCGTATTATTCAGTGCCGAAAGCGAAGAGATCTTTCAAAAACACGGATTGGATGCCTTTGTTCAAAATGAAATCGAAAACCAGGATAAGGCATTGGAACAGGGGCCTATGGCCGGCTT
>CACYBS010000108.1 GCA_902772725.1 Erysipelothrix rhusiopathiae | reverse complement strand
ATCATCTGTTCAACAGGATCTGTCGGGAAAGACTGACCTAATTCAGACTGATAGAATTCTTTAAAGCGTGCAACCAAAGTCTTCATATCATCGGCATTTAATTCCAAGTCATCCTTAATGCCTCTTTCAGCTTTTACTTCATCGATAATTTCTTCGAAGCGCTTTTTAGATAATCCTTTAACTACATCGGCAAACATCTGGATAAAACGACGATATGAATCGTAGGCAAAACGAGGGTTACCAGATTTTTCAGCGATTGTAGCTGCAACAACATCGTTAATACCTAAGTTCAAAATTGTATCCATCATACCAGGCATGCTGGCACGAGCTCCGGAACGTACAGATACTAATAATGGATTCTGTGCATCTCCGAATTTTTTACCTGTTTCTGCTTCTAATTTGGCAAGATATTCCATGATTTCAGCTTTGATTTCATCGCTGATTTTTTCGCCATCATCATAATACTTGTTACATGCTTCCGTTGTAATAGTGAAACCATTAGGCACCGGCATGCCTAAACTGCTCATTTCAGCTAAGTTAGCACCCTTACCACCGAGAAGTTCACGCATGTTGGCATTACCTTCTTTAAATAGGTAAACATATTTAGTTCCCATATGACTTTCTCCTCCTATAGTAATCATAAGGTATTATAACAGTAATAACCGCAAAATCAAACAAAAAACCTACCTTTTCCGGGTGGGAAAAGCTAGGTTTACTTTATGAAAACAACTAAGATTGAAGACCGATAGAATCCGTGTCTAAAGGATCTGTGATTGGTAATTCATTTCGAATTTGTCCGCATATTTCGTAATTCGGACATTTAGGTGTGCAGGACTGTTCTACCGCAGAACGTAGTTCCACCGGAGTCATCATCGTGATTTCATCATCATCATATCCTACAACCATGCTGTTTTTTGACAACATGATCGGACGCTTGAGAATGGATGGGTTCTGCTGAATCAAAGTAACGAGTTCGGATAAAGAATACTCGTCAATTCCCTTTTCCAGTGACTGGAAAGCCTTGGAGCGAACCGAGATAATATCTTCGGTCCCATTTTCGCAGCGTGAGAGAATATATTTAATTTCTTTTTCATCCAGAATGGATGTAAAAAGATTCTTTTCAACAAATTCAATGTGGTTATCTTTTAACCATTGTTTAGCTTTCCGGCAGCTTGCACAGCCGGGTGACGTATAAATAACGACCATATCTTAATTCTCCTTGTCAGTTTATTATAACAAACATCCCATAAAAAAACATTTCTTTCTTGTGCTTAATAGAATTAAACATTAAAATATTCATATTGGAGGACTTACTATGGATAGAATGCTTAGTGGTATTAAACCGACCGGACGCCTTCATTTAGGAAACTATATCGGCGCTATTTCCCAGTTTGTGAAATACCAGGATGAATATGATTTATATATTTTTATCGCAAACGAACATGCGATTACCGTACCGATTGAGGCAAAAGATTTACGCCAAAACACTCGTGATTTAATTGCTTTATATCTGGCAGCAGGATTAGATCCTGAAAAAACGACATTATTTCTGCAGTCCGATGTCGATGCTCATGCCAAATTAGGATGGGTTATGACCTGCATGAGCTATATGGGTGAAATGCAGCGAATGACGCAATATAAGGATAAGACCGCAAAAGGAGAAACCGGAGTTACTGCCGGATTATTCACCTACCCATGTTTAATGGCAGCTGATATTCTTCTATACGATCCAAAATATGTACCGGTGGGAATTGACCAGAAGCAGCATGTTGAATTAACCCGTAATCTGGCAGAGCGCTTCAACAATCGTTACAGCGATACCTTTACTGTTCCGGAACCGCTGGTAACAGAGGTCGGACAGAAGATTTATTCCCTACAGGACCCGACAAAGAAGATGTCAAAATCAGAAGAGAATCCAAAAGGAACAATCGATCTTCTTGATGATCCGGCAGCAGCCCGTAAAAAGATTATGTCTGCAGTTACCGATTCATTAGGCATCATCAAGTATGATCCGGAAAACCAGCCGGGTATTTCCAATCTCTTAACCATTCAGTCTGTTTTAAGTGGTGAATCAATTGAATCCATCGTTGCCCGTTACGAAGGAAAAGGATATGGAGAATTGAAAAAGGAAATCGGACAGACCGTATTTGATTTCTTAACCGATCTGCAGGCAAAATATAAAGAGATCATCGCATCCGGAAAAGTTAACGAAGTCCTAAAGGACGGCGCCATCAAGGCAAGTCGCATTGCGGATAAAAAAGTTGATAAAGTCTATCGTAAGATTGGCTTTAATGTCACAAAATAAACGAAAACCCGATGAAAATCGGGTTCTTTTTATAATATGTAGAAAAATAGAATTACGATAATACCTAAGGCAATACGATACCATCCAAAAACGGTAAAGTCGTTCTTACGTACATAACTGAGTAAAGCGCGAATCGCAAAAACACTGACCGCAAAGCTGACAAACATACCAAGTAAAATCAAGATAAGCTGTCCGATTGATAACAGTCCGTAATTCATAAAGTACTTCACCAGCTTTAACAGACTGGCTCCTGCCATCACAGGGATTGCGATGAAAAATGAGAATTCACTGGCAACCGTACGTGAACATCCTGATTCCAAACCACCGAGTATGGTAGCACCCGAACGGGATGTACCCGGCACTAAGGCAAGGCATTGGAAACAGCCGATTTTGAAAGCTGTCTTATAATCCAGCTGGTCAAGAGTACGAATGACCGGTTTTTTCGGATTCTTCTCAACTACGATAAAAATAATACCGTATGCGATCAAAGTAACAGCAATCACAAAGTTAGAAGAAAGATATTGTTCAATAATATCATCTAAAAGCAGTCCAAGCACGCCGGCAGGGATCACACCGATGATAACCTTTTTCCATAATTCCAGGGTCTGTGCTTTTTTCTTTGCGGATTTGCGCGGATCAAATGGATTGAGCTTTGCGAAATAAAGAAATAACACAGCTATAATGCTTCCAAATTGAATCACAACCTTGAATACTTCAAAGAATTCAGCCGGCTGTAACGGAAATAAAGAATCAAATAGAATCAAATGTCCGGTGCTGCTGATAGGCAGCCATTCGGTAATCCCCTGAATCACTCCAAGGAACAATACCTTTAATATATCAAAGAAGAAACTCATGATTTACCTTCCCCTGCTTTGTGGACCATATCCTTAAAGATTTGGCCGCGAACCTCATAATTCTTAAATTGATCGAAACTGGAACAAGCCGGTGATAGAAGAATAACATCACCCGGACCGGCAAGTTCTAATGCCTGATGAAAGGCATTGTCCATCGTTTCACAGGATGTTTGATGGGTAAATACAGCCTTAAAGGCATCCTGTGTCTGACCGAAGCTGAAGCAGTGCTTAACCTTATGGTCATATTGTTTTAAATCATCAAAGGAAATATGCTTATCCTTACCTCCGCAAAGTAAGATCACATTTTGATCAAATGCGGATAAAGCAGCACAGGCTGCATGGGTATTGGTTGCCTTGGTATCATTATAGATACGTACACCATTGATGGTTTCTACATATTCAATTCGATGTTCAACCCCTTTAAAGGAGGCGATCACTTCGCGAATATCTTCTAAGGAAACACCCATCTTGTAAGCCATGGCAGCAGCCATCATCGCATTGCCGCAGTTAAAATCTCCAACGATTTTTAAATCATTAACATCAAACAACATTTCACCCTTTAAATAGGTATAATGTCCATCCTTATATAAATCGACATCCGTTCTCTTCAATGAAAAATCAATGACTTCACACGGTATATTCTGTGCATATTTGACAATTTCCGGTTCATCTACATTACGGATAAACCAATCATCTTTATGACAGTTCTTATAGATCCGCATTTTCGAGCTATAATATTCTTCCAGAGAATCCATATAATCGAGATGATCCGGTGCCAGATTGGTAACTGTGCTGACTACCGGTCTAAAGGTATCAATACCCATCAATTGGAAGTTACTGAGCTCGATAGCAACATCCATGGTTTCATCTCCATGTGCCAAAACCTGTTCACTTAAAGGAATTCCGATATTACCGGCAGCTAAGGCCGGTTTCTTTTTGTTCAGCATTTCATAAAGAAGGGTTGTCACAGTGGTCTTACCATCCGTTCCCGTAATTGCGCCATAGGTAAACTTCGGTGAAAAACGATACCCGATTTCAATTTCTGTAAAGATAGGGACATTCTTCTCCACAAAATACTTTACAAAAGGTACACGATACGGGATACCCGGATTCTTTACTACAAAAGGATAATCAATCTCTTTTAATGAGTCCGGATGACCGTTATCGAACACTTCAATTCCCATGGCCTCCAGTTCTTCTTTCTGGGCAACTTCTTTTGAATCCGTCAAGATTACGTGATATCCGTTTTTTAATAACAGTTTACTGACCGCTACACCGCTGCGGGCAGCCCCAATCACAAGTACTGTTTCCATTTATCTCACTCCCAACAACAATCCTATAATTGCGAATACGATTCCCGCCAGCCAGAAACGATGAACAACCTGAGTCTCTGTCCAGCCGCATAGTTCAAAATGATGATGAAGCGGTGCCATTTTGAAGACACGCTTACCTGTACGTTTAAAATGGGTAACCTGAATCACTACACTGAGAGTTTCAAGTACAAAGACCATACCGATGACAATCAGCAGAATTTCCTGCTTCAATACCATGGCAGATGCCGCTAACAAGCCGCCTAAGGCTAGTGAACCGGTATCTCCCATAAAAATCTGTGCCGGATGCTTATTGAAATGTAAGTAGCCTAAGAGAGCTCCGATCACAAGGATCAAGAGGAAGGCAACATTTGAATACAACTTCCATGCGAATACGACAAATGGAATCAGCGCAATAATCATCTGTCCTGCACATAAACCATCTAATCCATCGGTTAAATTGACCGCATTGGTCTCTGCCGTAAACATAATAAATATAAGCGGGAAATATAAAAATCCGATATCGATATACGTATTAAAAACGGGAATCCATAAAGCGGTTGGATTATGCGCTTTATACATAATATAGAAGATAACCGCCAATACCGACTGCATCGCAAACTTGTATGCCGGCTTAAGACCTTCGTTGTTTTTCTGTACAACAATGATATAATCATCGATAAATCCGATAATTCCATAGCCTACGAAGGCTAATAAAATAATCAGAATATTGTGATCCAGCTTAAATGGTGAAAATAAAGAAAAGATTAAATATAATATTGTCGGAACTAAGATAAAGGCAATGCCTCCCATGGTCGGTGTTCCGTTTTTGACTTTATGACTTTCAAGACCTTCTTCACGTTCTGTCTGACCGAATTTGATCTTATGCAGGTACTTAATCAGACCCGGCATAATTAAAAACATGCAAAGAATACTCAGGGCAAACCCTATAACCATCCAGATTGTATTTGACATAGAATCTCCTCCCAACCTACCGAGTAATTATATCATTATATATAGTTTCAAACAAACTGAAATTTATGCTTGAAAAAGTAGATTCCAAATGATAATATAATTAAGCGATTGCGTGAAGAAAATAAAGGAGGTCAGAATATGTCAAAAGTTTGTGCAGTATCTGGTAAAGGTCCTTTATACGGAAATAAACGTTCTCACTCTATGCGTGCATCTCGCCGTAAATGGGACGTTAACTTACAGAAGGTAAGAATCGT
>CACYBS010000107.1 GCA_902772725.1 Erysipelothrix rhusiopathiae | reverse complement strand
GTGTCGAAAAAGGAGCCTAATAAAACTAGAATTGCAAAGGTAAAAGTATATATGCCGTGTCCTTCTGAGGATTTGAAGGAAGTATTAAGTTTTATTGATGTGTGTAGAAAGTATGGAATAATAGATTATGATGTATGTCTTCCGCTACATTATGTAAAAATCGAGTGAGAAGGAAATAGTAAGTCCGCTTAATGAATGCAAAAGGTTGCCACAAGACGTAGCAACCTTCTATTAATATACGGGTAAGCTTTCCCTTGCAGAATTGTTTAGAATACTCTTATCTCGTCATCGCTAATTGATGAGAGCATTTCACCGACGGTATGATCATAACGACTAATATTATTCCACAGTTCTTCTGGCGTTTTTACCTCAGAGGTTTCTTTATAGAACTCACAGAATGATATTAAAACGTTATCGTCGTTTTCATCTGGATAGTAGTAAGTTATAGAATAATTTCTTCCGTCGTAAGTAAATTCAAGTTCATTTCCCATATTGATATAGTTGCTTAATTCTTCAAAAGTCATTACGATACCGCCTCTCCTCTGCCTCTATGAGGCTTTCCGTCCTGCCAAGTAATATGATGCTGATGCGGAACCGTCGGATGAGTCTTCGGGTTACCATGATCAGAATAATCTATATCCAAGTATGCATTACCATCCTCTCCATAATACCGTTCTTGGACAAGATTTCCATCATTATCGTACAGTTGCGTTACAGAATTACTCGTGCCTTGCATTGGTAAAGAATGGGCACCCGATACAGTTGTTTTTGAATCAACAGCATTAATGCTTGACGATCCTGCCGTGTTAAAAAGAGTTCCATTACCTTTCATGGTACTTTACTTCCTTGTTTTTTCTTGGCTGTGAGGATCCTATTCCGCGACATCATATATGAGTCGTATTGGTATATAGGGATAGACTTTTTTATAGCGGATTCAAATATGTAATCTGAAGCCGGACCATAAACCAGTATTCCCGAGGGGGATAAGTAATCAACAACTTGTTCTACTTGTTCTTTGAATATCCGTCGGTTGTCTAAGCGATGGGTAAATCCATTGGTGCCGATGCTTATCAGGTGCTTTTGGGGATATGCTTCTAGGGAAGAAAGGGTTTTACTATTCCCGAGCCTAACATTGGGGATTACTTTTAAGCCAACTGAGCCATAATAGTAGGTGACAGCAAGATTGACATATATCTGGCTTTTTTGTACGACCAGCGGCATATTATCATATGGACTAGCATCTAATCCCACAATGCATTCATATTTGTTTAGTTTTTCTACATATCGCTTTGGATTATTCAGTATCGGCGTAAAACTGGGATCTGTACAATAAAAACTCATTCCGGTTTCTTGAGGAATATGAGGATCGTGGCGTCTGTCCCACTGTATTATGTCTTTAGGAGGGACCTCGGGGATCATCCAACCTTCGATTATTGGGAACCCATCTGTCTTTGTTCTTCTCGCTCCATTTATCAGATAAGCTAAATATACATCTCTAACATAAGCTTGCTTAGGGGTGCGTGCTTTATTGGTACTCATATTTGAACCTCCTTCTGGTTGTTTAATTTGAGTTTATTCGTGATAACCGTACTTGTCGTATCTTTGAAAGATATTGAAAAAACTCAGTAATTAGGGGCGTAAGGGAGTATGCCGGTCGTTGTTTGTAGCGGAAATCGCCATTTTTGAAGCTAAGAATATCTCTCAAAGATATTTGTTTTTGCGTGAGTGATACTGAATTAGATAATGTCCCATTATTGGATGCTGACATGAGTAAAATAAAAAGTATAAGAATAAATCTATGTCGATAGGAGTCAGAATGTATGAACAATAATGAGATCGTGAAATCTATGAAAATATCTCTTGCAGAAGCCTTTGATATATATTTTTCTGATGAGATTTTTCAAAAATATATCAATTCGGGGTGTTATAAATATAACGGTTGGGGCTTTTTTACAAGTATTCAGCTTAGAGCCGCGAATATAACGCCCGGATTAGTATTTGAATCTGGGACAGGGGATAAAAAGACTTTTAAAGATACTCCTG
>CACYBS010000106.1 GCA_902772725.1 Erysipelothrix rhusiopathiae | reverse complement strand
GTACGCCGTGAAGTGATGGAAGAGGTTGGCTTACATGTTAAGAATATCCGCTACTATAAATCCCAGCCATGGGGTTTTGATTCTAACATGTTGTTTGGATTCTATTGTGATGTCGATGGTTCGGATGAGATTGTATTAGATACCGATGAATTATCTAAGGCAGGCTGGGTAAAAAGAGAAGATATTAAAGTAGATCCGGATAATTTATTATCATTGACAGCAGAGATGATGCAGACCTTTGCGTTAGGTAAAGAACCAAAATGAATCAATGGCTGCAGGAGCTGAAGAGGGATAAAAATTTCCGCGTACTTTGGATTTCTTTTATCAACATGGGATGGAATTTGATTTATTCCTTATATAATGGGATTTTGGCGATTGTATATCACTCCTATTGGTTTTTACGATGTTTGTTATCTGGCCTTGTCACTCATGCGTTCATCCATCATTAAGGCAGATAGAAAAAGTATCCGACCAACCATCAGGAGCTGCGGGCTTGGCATAATGATGTTGTCGATCGTAATTGCAGGTGTTGTTACCTTAAGTATCGTGGAAAAAAGAAACAATCAATATCCTTTAATTGTGATGATTGTGATGGCAGCCTATACCTTTTATTTGATTATCCATGCGGTGATTGAATCAATACGCGCACACCAATCCCTTAATTGCAAGATTGCGGTATTAAGAAATATATCCCTTGTCAGTGCTATCGGTGCCATGTTGTCGCTTGAAAGATCGATGTTAGGAACGTTTGGCAATCCATTCAGTTCCTTTACGCTTATCATGGAAGCGGTAAGCGGATTTGTCGGATTTGTGTTGATTATTTTGATTGGGTTAGAGACATTTCAATCTTCAAAAAAGACCGGGCATTTGCGTTAAATGCCTGGTTTTACTATTCTCTGATCTGTCTTTCTTTTTCCAAATATTCAATTTTTCCTTTTAATCGACCTGCTCCATACATAAGAAGTGTTGCCACCAGTAAATTCATTGTACGGATCAATCCATTTCCTTCTATCATCGCATTCAGTGTACCTATCACAAGATTGAGTATTCCAAGTGTCATAACCATACGATAGATTCCCTGCAGGTGAGTGATCTTTGAATCGATATCCGAGAATAAATCAAACTGTCCAAGTTCACTCTTTTTACGGAAGTAGAGCCATTGAAGAACTCTGCCGATATATTCAGCACCGGTATCTTCCATAAAAGAAATATAATCATCATCTGCTTTACGCATCTCTAAGCGGATGCAGTACATATTCGGTTCGGTTTTTTCAAATGTATATGTGCAATATCCTACATCCACCAGCGACCAGCCTTCAGCTGCCATTTCATTTAACCATTGTTCTTCTTTTTCAAAATCCCATACCCAATACCATCTATGCATTGTCTTTCTTTCTGCCATGTTTATGATCCTCCTAATATTTCATCGCCGTTTTTGACAAGCTCTCTTAAGCGTTCCACTTCATTTTTCAATACAATCAATCCTTCCGGAGTGATTTGGTAATTCTTTTTCCGGCTTCCGTCAACGACGGGAAGCTGAATAATCCATTTTTTATCAACCATCGTATTTAAGGCACCATAGAGCGTTCCTGCTGCCAGCTTAACTCTTCCGTTTGATAATTCTTCTACCTGCTGCATAATGCCGTATCCATGCCGGGGTTGATATAAAGCCAATAAGATATAATAGGTTGCCTCGGTTAAGACAATTGTTTCTGCCATATGATATCCTCCTGTGTATTGTTGTCCGATATATCGTTTCTCGATATATCTACTCATAATATATCGTCTCTCGATATAGTTGTCAATCTTTTTTTTCACTTTAATTGAAAAACAAAAATAGCGTGGTATAGTATTGCGAAAAGGAAGTGATATCATGGCAAACTGGGAATTTTATGTTGGCGAAATGATGGCTAAATTGATGACACATCAAACCGAAGGCATCAGCCGTACCACCTTTACACCGCAAAAACCGGCATTTCCGCAGGAGAGCATTGATGAAACCAAATTGGAAAGATGTACTCCGGAATCGGTCGGTGTATTAAGTGGGGAAGTTCTTTCATTAGAGGAAAAGCTGGCTGCCAGTTCAAAAGCACAGATTCAAAAGTTCATGATGTTGAGGCATGGGAAGGTTATTGCCGAGGTTGGCTATACACCATATGATCTGGATTTATGGCATGTGACCCATTCCATGTGTAAAAGTATCACCGGTATGGCAATCGGCCTTCTGGTTCATGAGGGAAAATTAAAAACATCGGATACCTTGCGGGATATTTTTCCGGAAAGATATACGATGATGAATTTTAATACACTGTTGAAAAAGGATATTACCGTATGGGATCTGTTGACGATGTCATCGGGAGCAGCTTTTAATGAGACAGGAGCGATTTCCGGGGATAATTGGATCCAAAGCTTTATCGAATCCAATCAAAACTTTGTACCGGGAACGCAGTTTGATTATAATTCCATGAATTCATATATGTTGTCAGCCATTGTGACCCGGATTACCGGGATCACGATGTTTGACTATTTAAAAGAACACTTATTTAAGCCATTGGGTATTTCCCGAATTTTCTGGGAAACCAGTCCGGAAGGCATCACCAAAGGCGGCTGGGGACTATTTATGCGAATTGAAGATATGGCAAAACTGGGTGTTCTCTATCTGCAGGAAGGCATTTGGGACGATAAACAGATTATTCCGAAAACGTGGGTGGAGGAATCTACCTATCCGCAAATCGAAACCGGTTTGGAAAAAAGTCCGCAATACGGATTACACATCTGGATCAATTCCGAGCGTCCGGGGGCCTTTGCCTTTAACGGTATGTTAGGACAGAACGTTTATTGTTACAAAGATATTGATATGGTGGTGGTTACCAATGCCGGTAACAGTGAAATCTTCCAAAAGGGTGAAATGCATGGCATTATTGCCGAGGCGATGGAAAACATCACCATCAGCGATACGCCATTATCAGGAAGCGGGGATACTTCTAAATTAAGGGCATTTGAAAACTCGCAGTCGGGTAATACTTTCTGGCCGTTTTTACTTCGTGAACAATGGCGTCAGAAACGGGAAATCGACCGCAGCCGGACACAGTTTAAATGGCTGAATAACTTGAATGATGTTTACTACGATTTAGATATAAAGGGTGTCGGAATCTTTCCTTTGATGGCGCAGGTTATGCACAATAACTTTACCGACGGCATCTCAAAGATTGGCTTTAAAGACACTAAAGATGGTTCTTTTACCATTGAAATTGTGGAAGGAGAAGAAGTGCATTCTTTGAAGTGCAGCTTTGGCAATACATATTCCTTAAATACGATTTCATTACATGGGGAGGAATATATCGTTAAGATGCATACCATCGCAACAACCGATGAATATGACCGCTTTGTATTGCGTAATGAGATTGTCTTCCCGGAAGAGGCTACGATGCGCATTTTCAATATCTATTTCTATGACCATGATGACGATGTAGTACCGGATAAAATTGAAATTCGTATGGATGAATTACCGGGAAGTGAGGTATTATTATCTACGCTGGGTAAAGTCACAACCGAGGGCTGGTTTACTACGATGGTCAAAGGCTACCTGCAAAACAGCGGCGCTATTGATGTTCTTTATCGAACCGCTCAAAGTACGATTTGCCCGAGAATGTTTGGAAAGTTAATCAAAGAGGAATAAAAATGACAGTCTTTTATATCGTTCGGCATGGAGAAACATTATTTAACACCAAGAAAATGGTTCAGGGATGGGTGGATTCACCGTTAACGGAAAAAGGGGAAAGTCAGGCAAAAGAGGCCGGTATCCGCTTAAAGAATATTGAATTTGATCATGCCTATTCTTCCACACAGGAAAGAGCCTATGATACCTTGCGAATCATGGTGGATCAAAGAGATATACCTGTTACGCAGAAAAAGGGTTTTAAAGAATTATTCTATGGGGATTTAGAAGCGGAACTGCAGGATGAAATCGATTGGATTTCCATCCGTAAAGAACACCCGGAGGGATATGCCTTCTGTAACGGAGAAAATAAAAAGGATGCCACCGACCGGTTCTTTCGTACGATGAAGGGAATTATGAATCAATATCCGGATTCCAATGTTTTGATCGTATCACACGGCAGTATTATCCGCCATGTGCTTGAAAGAATCGATCCTTACTTCATCACATGCGGTATTCATACCGGGGATTTAATCGGAAACTGTTCCGTAACGATTATTGAAGGGGATGAAGATGGATTTCATATTCTTCAATATGGTGATAAAAAATATTAGCCCTTTTGGGCTTTTATTTTGGTCTAAAAACCGATATTGTGTAAATGGAGGAAAACTCAAAATGGGAAATAAAAGATTCGTTACATATGTTGCAGCTATGTGGATGGCATTCTCATTTGTGGGTGTTGAAGCAGTTGTAGAAGCATCTCAAATCAGTGAACCGATTGTTCAGCAAACGGAAGAATGTGAAAATGATCCATCAAACATTATTGCGGATATTACAATTCAGGAAACCGAAGAAACTGTCAATATGTCCACGATCCAGGAAACTGACAATTCTTCAAACGATACAAATTCAGAACATAATCCTCCCTCAGAACGGCCAAAGAGTAACAGTGAAATAAAAGATACCACAGAAACAGCTCCCCGGATTGTGGAGCATCCTGCCGTATTGCCCTATGTTTTGACAGGAAGTGATTACCAAACGCCTGTTTATAACTGCACTGCCAAACTTCCGGATTCAGCCACACAGGACTCTATCACATTTACATGGTATGTGGATGGAAATATTGTTACATCACATGTTAAAACTGCCTCTCAAGGAGAAGAGATCACCGATACATATACAGCTGAAGATTTAAATAACTTAACAGAATATGGGGTTCATCCTGTTTATTGCGTTGTCAGCATGGACGCAAAAACAGCTGATGAGGATGGAAATACCGCAGTGAATACGGTATCCAATCAATCTATGTCAGTAAACTTTATCGTATGTAACGGTGTCAATAATCAGGAATTGTTGGTGTTTTCCGATGTTCATGAGACCTTTTCCAATATCGGAAAAGCCATTAATAATATGATGAATTTAGATAATGAAGGTCTCATACCGGGTTTGATTGTATGTACCGGTGACTGGGGCAACAATCATTGGATGTCGGGTGAT
>CACYBS010000105.1 GCA_902772725.1 Erysipelothrix rhusiopathiae | reverse complement strand
ATGATTGGCTTAAATCCTTGGATGAGTTGGATAAGAAAAGGATAAGTAGATTTGCAGCATACCAAGCAGCACTATTATAATCAGAATATAATGCATGGATTACACAAATAATTAATTCTAATATTTGAATTGTCATTTGATTCCTCTGACTGTTAAGCATTGAGAATGAAGCAGAGATGAATCGGATATAGAATAGAGGCGTATAATGTCTTATTAACTTTATAATAATGGAAGCAGGTGAAAGTGTTCGCAGGGACTTATGAGAGAGAAGTTTTTTTGTCTAAGTTGATACATATATTATATGATAATCTAATTGAGAAATTAGGAGACCTACTGTATGTTTGGAAATATTCTTATTTATAATAGGAAAAAGGTTGCACAATATTCAGCATTGATTCTTGGAAAAAGTGTGGTGGATTTCACAAATAGTGATAAAGATAGCATTGATTCTACCAACGCAATATTGGAATGTTCTAATTTCGAAAAACTGTTACAAAAGCGGGAAGATTATGTTGATTTTATTGGAAATCCACAAGATATATCAATTCAAGAAGTTCCAATTTCTTCTATTATTCGTGTTTCTGGTGAGATATATATCCCAGAAGAATTCGATATGATTTACTTAATTAATGAATATAAATCAATATTGCTGTCCAGTATGGATTATAAAGATACTGACGAACGAGAATTAATTAGTACAGTATTTAATAATTCTAAAATAAAAATACCTGTATATTGCGAATTGGGAAGTTCTTGTGACTACTGGATGGGGATTGGAAAAATATCACTCGATGATTTGCTAATAGATTACAATAGTTTAGAAGATTATGAAGGAACAGAAGTTACTATTCTTGCAAGATTAGAGTCGCGTAAATATCAAAAAGATAAACCAGCTCAGGTATATGATATATATAAGGACTTTTTGGGGCTGAATCGTGCATTGCGGAAGCAAATCAAAACGGAAGATAAGACGTTCGAGCAAATTGTAGTTGAAGAAGATTACTTGGGGCTTGAATTATTAGCAGTATATAGTTGAGGAAATTATATGAAGAGCATCGTTAAAGAGTTCCTTGAACCGTCAATTAACGAAAAGCAGGAATTATGGGAAAAAGCCATATTTGTATTTGACACAAATGTTTTACTAAACCTATATAGATATTCTGCAAAAACCAGAAATTCTCTTTTAGAAGCATTTGAGAGTTTTAAAGAGAGGGTCTGGATTCCATATCAAGTAGCATTTGAATATATGCGTAGAAGATGCGAAGTTATTTATGAGTCAGTTCAACGTTATGATCAACACAAAAAAGATATTGACGTTTTTTTGAATAAAACTAAAGAGACGTTAAGACTAACTTCTAATGATGATGAAATATCTGAATTATCACGATATCTTTATAAATGGCTAGACAGTAATAAGGATAAAAATCTTCTTGTCCTAAATGCTGATAATGATGAGATTCTCGGTAAAATCTTGGATATTTTTGACGGAAGAGTAGGAGACATTCTTTCAGATGAAGAAATGAATCAAATAAAAAAAGAAGGTCAGGAGCGCTATAAAAAAAGCATACCACCTGGTTATAAAGATGAAAAAAAGAAGCAGAAACAAGAGGAAGATAGTAATGAATATGGCGATTTAATAATCTGGAAACAGATTATGAAGTATTCAAAAGAGAATAATGTTGGAATTGTCTTTGTTACTCATGACCAAAAAGAGGATTGGTGGAATATTGTTAAAGGAAGAACTATCGGACCACGAATTGAATTGCGACGTGAGTTCATTGCTGAAACGCAACAAGTGTTTCATATGTATTCCATGAATAGTTTTATCAGTGCCTATAATACAATGAATGAGAAGCCTATTGACAAAAGTGCAGTAAAGGAAGTGTATGTATTTGAAAAATCTTTACAAGAGAGGAGAGCCAGTAAAAAGAGAAACAGAAGCTATACTATAAATGAAAGAATAGCCCGAACAGAAGATACAATATTAAAAATAGAAAGTAGGATTGCACGACGTAAAAATGTTCTAACTTCTATTGAGAATAGATTTCAAAATCAAGGTGTTGAATTACCAATTAATACGCAAGTACAATATGACAATACAAATGCAAAGATGAAGGAATTAATTGAGACACTTGAGCAGAAGAAGAAAGAATTAGCTGCCTTAAAGGAAATGATGGCTGAAATTTCACCATTAGGTGAATAAGCATTGGTGCCTTAATGATTTTCAACAAAAAAGGTATAATCTTTTGTACTTGATGTAGCAAGTGGATTCTAATGGTAAGTCCAAGTAAAGTGGCATTTTATACCGGCGGAAGAAAGACGAAGATTATGATTTTCGAACTAATTTAAGATTTAATGATGATTCGGATTGTCTGGTTATGGCCCTTAGAAAAGCATCTCATATCTGAAAAGATATGGGATGTTTTGGCATCCACCTTAAATAATCACTCGTCAGTCCCTTGACATTTGCGGGTATGAGTAAAACTGTGTCAATCTGAGT
>CACYBS010000104.1 GCA_902772725.1 Erysipelothrix rhusiopathiae | reverse complement strand
TGCCGAGCTGATTGCAATTACAAAGGAACTGACAGAAACACTCCGTAAAAATCGCACGATTGACTGGCAGAAGAAGGAAACTGCCCGCGCAAGAATGCGTATGATGATTAAAAAGCTGCTGAAAGCACATAAATATCCGCCGGAAGGACAGGACGAAGCAATCCAGACAGTTATGCAGCAGTGTGAGCTGTGGGCGGATCGGATTGTTGAGTAAAAGCTTTTATCCCCAATAATACATTATAATGAGAGGTGTACAAAATGGCAGATACTATGTTTGATAGAGAAGCAATCATAAACGATCTGAAAAACAAAGAAGAAATGGATCCGGATAAGCATGATGGCTGTTATGAAATGATGCGGGAAACAGTCATTGCATATTCAAAACTAAGCGATCTTTCCGTATTGGATTACAAAGATCTAGATATAATTTACCTGACAACTGTCCTGACAAAGGATCATCGCATAGAAGTCAAAAAAGGATGCATAGATAAAAGCCACCTGTCCCCAGAAATAAAAGAAAGTCTGAAAGCACTTTGGGATGATGTCTGGAACAGAGCTGGCGATGGAGCATACAGCAATAAAGATTCTCGTGTGGAAAATGGACAATCGATCGGGCTGTTTGGAAAATCATCTTCGACGTTTGGTAGAAAAGGAGCTACACCTTCTCCTGAACAAGTCCAAGCTTTTGTTCAAATGCTCATTAAGCTCTTGCCAATGACAGATGATGAAGAGATGTTCAACTGTGCGGAGGAACTATTTAAAACACGGATTCCTGGAATGCGTGCAGGTATTGCATCGATGATTCTTCATTGCCTAAAACCTCTTTCTTTTCCTGTTCTTAACGGGAACTCAGGAAATGGCAATATTTTTGAAACGATTGGTGTACATCTCACTTCTATTGATAAACTTAATACTTATATTGATAATTGTCGCAAAATCAAGGCGTTTCGAGATGAGCACTTCACAATAAAAAACTATCGCATTTTTGATTTAGAAGTTCAGGCGCTATCAAGATTTGAAGTGAATAAGAGAGCTTGGCTACTTACTTGGAACATTGCAAACTGGTCTTGGGAATTTTACTCAGACGATTGCAGGAGTACGGAAACCGGAAATAAAATCAATGATAGTTGGAGTTGCTTAAGTAAACAACCTCAAATTGGCGATGAGGTCTTTTTGATAAAATTAGGAGAACTACCTCGAGGGATAATTGGACATGGAACCGTAATTAAAGAAAGCTATGAGGATGAACACTATGATCCTATAAAAGCAGCTGCGGCGGAAACATGTAGATACATTGGAGTTGTATTCGATCGATTAATTGATTATAATGAAAAGATATTATCTACAGATATTTTAGATGATAAGTGCAAATCACAAAATTGGCATTCTCAGAGCTCAGGAATTGAGATTAAAGCTGAAGTGTTACCAACGCTTCATGAGTTGTGGAGGTCAGTTACTTTGCAGAAGAGTGAACCCGAATTAGCAGAAGAAAAGGCATATAGCTCTCATAATATAATCCTCTACGGTCCTCCCGGAACAGGGAAGACCTACCATACAGCTTATTATGCGGTTGCGATTTATAAAGGGACGAGCATAGATGAAATAAAGAAAGAATACCCAAAGTACGATAAATTGATGGAGTATTTCAAGAAGCTTCAAAAGGAAGACAAGATTGCATTCACGACCTTCCATCAATCTTACAGTTATGAGGACTTCATCGAAGGCATTAAACCGATTATGCCTGAAGACCAAGAATGTGTCTGTTCCAATATTCAATACAAGCGCGAAGATGGCGTATTCAAGAAGTTTTGCGATAAAGCCAAGAATAATCCAGGTCAAAGGTTTGTATTCATCATTGATGAAATCAACCGCGGAAACATCTCCAAAATCTTCGGCGAGCTTATTACTCTAATTGAAGATACGAAACGAGCAGGAAAGAAAGAATGCGTTCCAGCAAAGCTTCCATATTCCCATGATGAATTCTCTGTCCCCGATAATGTCTATATTCTCGGAACCATGAACACCGCTGACCGCTCAATCGCGCTGCTCGACACAGCATTGCGCCGTCGGTTTGTTTTCAAAGAAATGATGCCTAAACCGGAACTATTAGATGGTCTGATCATCAAAGGAATTGAAGTATCCAAAATGCTGGAAAGAATGAATCAACGGATTGAAGTACTCTATGACAGAGAGCACACGATTGGTCATGCCTACTTTATGCCGCTAAGAGAAAAAGATGATGAGGAAGAACGATTTAAAATGCTTGCCGAAATCTTCCGCGACCGGATTATTCCGCTTTTACAGGAATACTTCTACGATGATTACGAAAAGATCAGGCTCGTACTTGG
>CACYBS010000103.1 GCA_902772725.1 Erysipelothrix rhusiopathiae | reverse complement strand
TGTGCCAGACTATGCTGGTGTTATATTTCAGACATTATCTGTTCTGTATTCACGTGGTGATTTTGACGCTTACGCATTTCCATAGATGCATACGCAGAAAAGCATTACAAGATTTGGTGCATAAAGTCCCCTTCTATGCACCTTGAAGATTGGTATAAAATTACTTTTGCTTCACTTGATGAACCTTTTAGACCTTTGTTTGATGAAATGTTTGACATGAATTCTTGATATCATATCCTTAATTAGCGAGACTGAATGTTTGTTAGAGAGACTATACTACTATCTGATCAAATATCTGAATAAGGATTTTAGCATCGGAATAGTATTGTTTAATATCGCTAAATGTTGCCGTTGGAGCTTTACCGTGCGCAAATTGATGTCGATTATTAACTAACGAGCGAATGGATGCTTTAATTCTCAAACCTTCCGGATGAGCATCAACATTGCTTTTGAAAGTTCTTTCCCAACCATCATCAAAAGACTTCAGTAAACTTTTCATATTATCATACGTTGCGCTCATTGAGCCACTTCGGACGTGCTGATCGATGTATTGATCTATCTGAGATATTCCAAATTGAGTAAAAAAATCAGCAACAATAGATCTATAAACATATTCTATTGTGCCACACGTGCGTATCAATGCGTATTGCGTAAGATATATTTTCCCTTTGTCTAATGCATGCATTTTTGTAATGCGATTATCTATATCCACTAGTTCCGCATCACAATCATTCATCAAGGCTTGTAACTCCGTTTTCATGGATTAAACCTCAAAAAGGTAGACTTTGCAAAGTCTGATTCTTTGCTTTATGTTTTCAATATCGGTAGTTCTTTGGCTAATTACAGTGGCGAATTGTTCGTCTTCAAGTAACAAAATATGTTTTTCTTTGGGTATCGGTTTTATCGAGGCACCAGTTTTCAAGTGCTCAAAAAAGGCAACCATTACAGCGTCATAAATGGCCGGATGGAATTTTGAGGTAAATTTGCCTTTCTGGTAGTTATGGAAAGCATCTTTTCCCAAGGCATCATTGACAGCCTTAATTGTTATTTCAAAATCATTTTTCATCTCATTTATCACTTCATCTGAAGCGTTTTGAAATGTGTGCATGTAATCATTCAATGTTTTCTTTAGTGAAATCTGGTTACTAGTTGATTTTTGCACTATATCGGATTTCATGACAAAAAATCTGAGGATAAGTTCTGTATCTCGCATACGACTATCTGGCTGTTCTGTTCCTAGCAGCAATCTCCATATTGGATTATCATTTAGCTGAATAAGAAGCGAATTGAATTTACCCTGATAAACGCAGTTGCGGATTTCTTGTGCATTTAGTGTTCTGCCACTTGTATTTATTCTTTCAAATATTTGATATAGACTTGTGTCGTCGTTCTCCGGCTTTTTTTGTTCAAAAATTATAGCATGGATTGTTGTGCTTCGTATTTTGCGCTGATCATCAATAGATAATTCGGAAAAAGCTTTTCCACGCCATCGATCATTTATCTTCGTAGTATTTGATAATTTGAAAATCTTATTGTCTGTTGAAAATATTCCGCGGACATAATCATATACGGTCATTATTCTTTGATAGCCATCAACAATGAGCATTTGACTCCCGGATTTTGCGAGAAAAATACTGGGGACAGGCAGCCCTAATAGAATTGACTCTATAAATCGGCTGGCTTCATTTCTGTCCCATACATATTTTCTTTGTAATTCCGGTTTCACTAATTCGTTTTCATTATACATGGAAATAAGTTCCCTAAAAGTTAAGTCTGCACCCCATGATTGAATATTAAAAAGCGAATCATCCGAATAATCATCTTCTATTTCAGTATTGATTGATTCGATTCTGATTTCCTTCTGATTCATGATGCTTATTCTCCTTATTATGATCGTTTGATGCTATATTATATCATTATTTTAGTAATGATGTCACTTCTTTCCTGGAACAAAAATATTAGGTCCGTGCTATTTGCAGTTTTCATATATTTGATTCATTGTCGAGAAACGGGAGTTTGACACCAAAAGTAACCGTCAAATAATCACAATGTCATTAACTAAGCGAACTGATCATAAAAATCAATGCATCTGAAATTGTTGTCACTATCCGAAGATCGTTTCTTTGGATTCAAACGGTAATGAAACAC
>CACYBS010000102.1 GCA_902772725.1 Erysipelothrix rhusiopathiae | reverse complement strand
CAACTGTTAATCCATCTTCTGCTATAATATATTCCTCTGATCTTTCAATATGTTGAGTGTCCTTATTCTCAAAGACATCAGCTTTAAGGTAATCAAGGCAAAGTTTTAGCAACTCCGGCTGACTAGGCAACTCATATGTGGAAGTGAGTTTGATATCGTAATCTTCTTTTTTTGCATTATCAAAAGCGCCAAATTCTGCAAAGAGTTGTCCATTGCTGAGAATGTCATAGGAGTCTTTGTTCTCAAAGGATCGTCGCAAGTCTTTCAGTACAATAAAATGGATGCCTGTCTGAGCGCCTTGTTCTACCAAAAGTCGCATTTTCTCAGTTATATTGTCAAACATGTATGGGTAATCCAACAAGACGACAATATCATTATCTGGCTGTCCTTCTATTTCTTTTATTCCACTCTTTAAAAAATTCTTTAGACGGTTAGTCAATGAGTCCACAAAGACTTCTATCTCCTTTTTATCGATGATTGACCTACATATCTCTTGAGATACATTTCCTGTAAAAAGACCAGCTTTATTTGACAAAGAAGGATTTACGAAATTAATCCTAACTTTACCTAACGGTAGAGACAAAAGACAACCAAGAACGATTTGATTCATCATTCTAATAGCGAAATCCTCCCAAACTTGATCCTGGTACGGCTGTATCAGAACATGGGGAGTTTCTTCAAAATTCACATATTTGGGTATGGCGAATCTGTAACGTTGAATTACTTGTGCGGCACAAGCACCAGTAAAGACCATACCCAGTTGCTTCCTTTGCTTACTACATTCTATGATTTTATGAAATAAAGGAGTTGACTCTTCTAAAGAAAAGACGCTTTCATCCACTGTAACTATAGGCACCATGATTGGGTCAACACTCCTTAGCTGTTTCAAAGCATCTATTATCTTTGATGTAGAATCGGAGAGGGCATTTCTGTATCCCTCTTCTGATTCAGCATTTATTTTGCGTATCTGTTCAGTAAAAGCATCAAGGACTAATTTGATGGCAGTAATTGTTTTCATATCAGTCTTCCTTTATATATAAATACTCAGCATCTTGAATTTCATACATTTTTCGAAGTTTCTCTCTTGTACTTCCGTTGTTCCTTAAATAATCATATGTATTATTATCGTTCATCTTCGTTACAAGTTTATTGAACTTGATGAGAAAATCTCCTAAATCATCTTTACTTAAATAACTGTCCAATGTGGGCTTTTTGACTTTTTTTGTTTCTTGGGGACTCTTTTTTTCATTTTGTTCCTCATCCCATTTCTCAATATCATCCAAAGCCATAACAGCTTTCCAAATACGCCAAGTAATAGGCATATTAATAATGCGTATCTCAGTCTTCTTAAACAGGAATTCTCTAAACTCTATAGTTTTCTTTGCCTTTATAAAGTCATTTAGAACTCGAGTGAAAGATTTCTCTGCTTTTTGAATCCTTAGTCTCTTTTCGTTTTCTGCAGCTTCACGGGCAGCCTTTTCTTGTTCCGCAAGACGTCTCGCCTTTTCTTCTGCAAGACGTTTGGCCTTTTCCTCAGCTTCTCTTTTTAATGCGGCTTTTTTCTCTGCAGCTTCACGTGCAGCCTTTTCTTGTTCCGCAAGACATCTCGCCTTTTCCTCAGCTTCTCTCTTTAATGTCGCCTCTTTCTCTGCAGCTTCACGAGCAGCCTTCTCTTGTTCAGCAAGACGTCTCGCCTTTTCTTCTGTTTCCTTCTTCAAAACTTCTTCTCGTTTTTCCTTTTCCCATGCTTCAACATCTGGAAGAACTTCAGAAACTTTTTCCATCATCTCATTTTTGAGATATGTAAATTCTTGTATTTCTTCATAATGAGGTTTAATAACAACGCTGTCACTAATAGTATATTCAATGGGAGAGAATAACTTTGTGTAAGCCTCCGAATCCTTCTCTTTCCCAAGAAAAGTATACCATCGTAGCAAAGAGAGATAATTCGTTTTCAACAGCTTCCCTTCTCCCATATTTGCTATTAAATGCTTAATAGCTGACAGGTCGCCTGCAGAAGCTAAATTATATTGTGTCAAAATATCTTTCATACTATATTGTCAGTCTGTCTTTATTAGAAATTTAAAATCTATACCATACTTATATGAATCTATTGTAACGTAAAACCCTTTTCTTTCATAAACATCCTTAACTCTTTGCGTAAATTGTACTAGTCTCTTCCAAAAAAATAGGTCTTCGTCACTTTGAACATAATAATGCCATTTTGCACTTTTGGACCTGAAATTCTCACTTATTTCAGCATCAATATATCTCCTGATGTCTTCTGGCAATGGCACAACATCTGGAATTGTAATATGTTTTTTTTCTGTTGCAATAGTATTGTTAGTACTTATTTCATTATTTTGGGGGGAAGTCTGTGTTTTGGTTTCTCCTACTGTTTCTTCTGTTTTATTCATTTCTTTAAGTTCACGTTGTGCCTCTTTATGACCTTGATCAGCTGCTTTATTTAACCATTTTTTTCCTTCTTCAATATCTTTAGCGGTACCAACTCCTAAAACAAAACATCTGCCAACTTCATATTGAGCATCCATATGTCCTTGCTCTGCAGCTTTTATATACCACTTGAACGCTTTTTCTTTGTCTAGCTCTGTTTTGGCATAAAAATATGCTAAACTAATTTGTGCTTCTATCAAACCTCGATTACCGCCATTTTCAAACAACTTGATGTTATCATAATTGATAGTTAAGCTATGCAAGAGTTTTTTTAATTTCTCTATTTCAAATGTATATATATCAATAGCGCCGTTTATCAGCCAATACTCAACTTTTTTGTAGTCCTTCTCTACTCCAACTCCGTCAAGATAGCAATCAATTAAACAGAACTGTGCACGTGCATCTCCGTCTTCTGCAGCTTTTGTAAGCCAATAGACTCCGTTCTCAAGATTTTTGGCACCTCCAATTTCTAAATAAAAGCATCCTAAACTACAAGCATCCCCTTGTTCTGTAGCTTTTGTATACCAATAAATTGCTTTGTCAATATTCTTTTCTACGCCTTTGCCATGTCCGTAGCGATCACCCAATTCTAATTGAGCTAGGAGATCTCCTTGTTCTGCGGCTTTTGTATACCAGTAAATTGATTTTTCATCGTCTTTTCCTTCATAATACCACCCTAAATGATATTGAGCTTCTACAATTCCTCGCTCTGCACAGGTAATTATCCAGTTTATATTGTCAACCCTACAATTCCTTATTCTACTATAGATCTTCTTCAAAGTGTTTGTGCGGTCATTACACCCAGATTCTTGCACTTTTAATATCCAGTATTCAGCTTTTTCTAAATTTTTCTTTACACCACGGCCTTCATAATAAATATCTGACAAAGAAATTTGTGCACTTACATTCCCTGATTCAGCAGCTTTCGTATACCAATACACAACTTTTTTATAATCTTTTTTTAACAAAATACCACGCTCGTATTCAAGGCCAAGATGAAGAAACAGAAGAGCATACAATTTAGTATATCTTTTTGTTGGTTCAATAGCTTCAATAGCATTAACTGCCAACAACAAAGCACGTTTGCTATCTTTTTCAATAATGTCGCCCAAACCATTTGCAACTATAGAAAACCATCCTGACTTTGATAAAAAAGTACCCTGTTCGTCAGCCGTTTTATACCAAAAAGCTGCTTTCTCGTAGTCCCGTTCAACCCCCTCTCCCTTTTCGTAAATTCCAGCAAGATTAATTTGAGAGCATTCATTTCCCTGCTCAGCAGCTTTTTCGTACCATAATCTAGCTTTTTCATAATCTTTGTCCAAACCATTTCCGTGATAGTAACAAAGTCCCAATTTGTACTGAGCGTCTATGTTTCCTTGTTCTGCAGCCTTCTCAAACCAATAACATGCTTTCTGAAAATCTACATTCACGCCTATACCATTATAGAAGCAGTCTCCTAACCTATATTGAGCAGAGGGTTCGCCTTCCAGAGCTTTTTCCACCATTCCAAACAATTCGTCTAATTCCATACTATTTGAAGTAATTTTTGACATACAATGAATCACCTTCAAGTTCCGTATCATAGCATAAAAGCCAATATTTACCTTCTTGGTTTGTCTGTCCGGCAGAACCCATGTGAATATTCTGCCATTCACTATTACAGATATCACATCTAGCAACAATCTTAGTTTGCATATAGATGGAGCGTTTCGCCCCTTTTGCAGCACATGTGGGACATAAAAGGTCGTATGCCCATATATT
>CACYBS010000101.1 GCA_902772725.1 Erysipelothrix rhusiopathiae | reverse complement strand
TCACTTAAAAATACTTGTTCCCGATGATAACACATTAAAGAAGTTTGATGAATTTGTTACAGATATATTTGATCAGAAAGAAGTATTAATCAGAAATAACAAGAACCTCATCAAACAGCGCGACCTATTACTTCCGCGTCTGATGAGCGGTAAACTGGAGGTGTAGTCAATGAATATTACAAAGATACATTTAAAAGGTTATAAGAGGTTTCATGAATTAACTATTGATTTGGGAGACAATCCAAAAAGAATAGTAGCATTAGTTGGACCCAATGGGTGTGGTAAAAGTAGTGTTTTTGATGGTATGCTTTATCTAAATAACGCATATAATGGTGGCATTGGATCAACTGAACCAAAGAGTAATATGTATCATTCTTTAGGGCATATTCAAGGATTTCTTCCTTATGAAAATTTGTCTATCACATTCGACGAAGATGATTGTAGAAAAGTTTTTGAACAAAAACAAAATACAGTCTTTTCATTTCGAAGTTCATTTCGTTATAACGGTACGCTAAACGTTACCGAAAGCAAATCGTTGCCAGAATTAAGACACAACAACTATGGGGCATCTACAGCTTCCGATATTGATGACAAAATGGATCAAAACTATCGTAGGCTTTATATCAAGTATAATCATTATTTGAATGATAATGATTGCAGACCATCAGAAGCAAAAGCTCATATAATCGGAGAACTTAACAATGCAATTGGTAAATGTTTGAATTTGGAGATTGATAATATTGGCGAAATCGAAGAAGGGAAAGGAACTTTATTTTTTAGGAAAACAGATACACCCGAACCATTCGAGTACAATGTCCTTTCGTCAGGGGAAAAAGAAGTTGTGGATTTATTGCTTGATTTATATATAAGGAAAGATGTCTTTGATGATTCAATCTATATTATTGACGAACCGGAACTACATCTAAATACAGCTATTCAACGTAAACTCCTAATTGAAATTAATAAGATGATACCAGAAAATTGTCAAATTTGGGTAGCCACTCATAGTATTGGATTCTTAAGAGCATTGCAGGATGAGCTTAATGATATTTCCCAAATAATAGAATTCAAAGAAGAAAACCAATGGGCTTCACAGGCATACACCTTGAAACCAATGGTAAAAAGCCGTAAGAATTGGAGCAGTTTATTTTCAACTGCTCTTGACGATTTGACAGGTTTGGTTTCACCAAAACGAATAATCTATTGCGAAGGGCGTGCGGAACCTAAAGCTGACGGTAGTGAACGTGGTTTTGACGCAGAAGTATTTAATACTATTTTTTCCGAAAAATATCCTGATACACTTTTTATATCCAGTGGTGGAAATACAGAGCTTGATCAAAGAAGTAATATTGCTATCGCCATACTCTCAAAGGTATTTGCAGATGTAGATATCTGGGTACTGAAAGATCGGGATATGGCATCTGGGAAGAACACTACAGAATCAGATCGTCAGGAGTATTTGAGAAATAATCCAACAAATCATCGAGTGCTAAAACGATTTGAAATTGAAAACTATTTGTTTGATAAAGAAGTATTAAAAGAATATTGTGTTAAAAACGAAAAAGAATTTGATGAAACATCTTATGATGCATTTGTTACAGATATTGTGAACCAACAAGTAAAAGACGAAATCGGAAGAATAAAGAACTATTGTAACGTTGTAGGAAGTATAAATGCAGAGGTTTTTAAGAAAAATCTTGCAACATATATAAATAGTTCAATGGCGGTTTATCAAGAATTGGAAGACGTAATTTTCAATAGAGGTTAATTACAGGAGAAAATCATATGCGCAACTTCATTTCTGAAAACGATATTGAGCAGGCGATACTGGACAAACTGAAAGCTGCGCCTTTCCGTTATGACGTTATCGTTTGCGATGCTGATCCAAATAAGCGGGACGACCTGAACGACGGCACGGAGCGCGCTTCCAAAAAGGAGTGCGTGCTGCCCGGCGTGCTTTGCTGCGCCCTGAAACGGTTGAATCCGACGATTGAGGATGAGCATATACAGCGTATCGTAAAGGAGCTGCGCCGCGATTATACGGGTACGGATATGGTTGCCGCCAACTATAAGCTCTATCAGCAAATTCGCAATAACATCAAAATCACCGTCCGC
>CACYBS010000100.1 GCA_902772725.1 Erysipelothrix rhusiopathiae | reverse complement strand
TTAAGGCACGGCCGCCCGGTGTAGTCTCCGGATTACCATAGATCACACCGACCTTTTCACGCAGCTGGTTGATAAAGATAGCGGTACATTCGTTATGGTTCATCGATGCAGCCAGTTTACGCATGGCCTTTGACATCATACGGGCCTGCATACCCACCTGCATATCTCCCATTTCACCATCTAATTCTGCCTGCGGTACCAGTGCGGCAACACTGTCAACAACCACAAGGTCAACCGCTCCGCTTTCAATCAACATCTGCATGATATTCAATCCCTGTTCACCGGAATCCGGCTGAGAGAGAATCAATTCATCAATGTTGACACCCAGATTACGGGCATAGACAGGATCGATTGCATTTTCAGCATCGATAAATGCAGCGCGTCCGCCCATCTTTTGAACCTGGGCAATCGCATGTAAGGCAAGCGTTGTCTTACCACTGGATTCAGGGCCGAAGATTTCAATAATTCTTCCCTTTGGATATCCACCGATACCCAAAGCCTGGTCGAGTAATAAGCTTCCGGAAGGAATCGGCTCTACATCTACTGCAGCACGATCTCCCAATTTCATTACCGAACCTTTTCCGTATTCTTTTTCAATTTGACGTAAGACGTCATCTAGTAGTTTATCTTTATTTTCTTCTTTTTCTTTAACTGCCATTAGTAGCTCCTTGTTCTATTTCATCAATCAATAATTCAATCATTTGATTCACAATTGTCATTCTAAGTTCATTTCGAGAATAGTCCCCTAATTCAAAATGAAATACTTTAACTCCATTTTTGGAAGCAATTGCCGTATATACCGTACCGGCAGGTTTATTTTCCATCACATCCGGTCCTGCGTTACCGGTAAAGGATACACAATAATCGGAATCCATGATTTCACGGGTATGTGAGGCCATAGATGCAGCGCACTTATCACTGATTACACCATAGGTATCAATGATCTCTTTTTCCACATGCGCAACCTTCTCTTTAATTTCGGTAAAATACGTAACTATGCCACCCTTTAAAACCTTACTTGCCCCGGAAACAGAGGCAAGTGTAGCGGTAAATAAACCGGCTGTTAAACTTTCACAGCCGGATACAGTCAATCCTTTTTCAGTACAGAGTTTTATTAAATATGCAGCATCTTTCATTACATAGACTCCAAAATGTATCTTCTAAGCTTCATAAAGTAAATATAGCCACTGTATAGACTCATACATGTGGCAGCCCACAACAGAATGGAAGCCATTGGGAATCCGATATAGCTGAATGGCCAGTTTTTCATTAGTAAGAAGATAATTGCGAACATTTGAAGTACCGTCTTACATTTTCCCGGGAAACCGGCACTGACTACCTTACCATTGGTAGCTGCAGTCATCCGTAAACCATCCACGACTAAATCACGTGCTGTCATTAAAAGCACGGCCACGACATTGGCTTCATGGGCATAAACCAAAAGAATCAATATTGTATTCACCAGCATTTTATCCGCAATGGGATCCGCAAATTTTCCAAATGATGTGATTAAGCGATACCGCCGGGCAATCATTCCATCCAGCATATCCGTCAGCGATGCGATGATAAATACAACGGTTGCCAATATATCGCGAAGGGCAAGACCGCTTTTGGCATCTACTACACCTGTGGTCGGATCGATGCATAAATAGATAATCACAACAATAGGAACCAGTGCGATTCTAAGTAATGTCAACTTGTTAGGTAAATTCATAATCCGATTCCTCTACTCATAATAATATTCTTCAGTTTCAACATAACCCGGATCAACCGGTTGTTCAGTATATACGTCCTGCTGTTCAACAGGCTGTTCTTCTGCAGGCACCTCTGTGGTTTCTTCTGCCGGATCCGGTTCTTCTACAATAGTCGGACGGGAATCTTCCGCTTCTACGTTGTCGTTGGAATGTACCACAACCGTAACCACTGCATCTTCACCCTCTGTCCATTTAGTCTTGGAAAAAGAGATCTTGTGACCTCCGACTTCAATTTCGTTATTATTATAATTTCCGATATTAATGGAAATTTCACATTCCGATGTGATGGTCAGCTCTGTAATAAAGTCACCTGACAGGGTATCATATTCACTTCCGGCAGCTAATTCACCATCTCGATATATGGCAACCCGCATTCCTTCGGAATGTTTGACAGATATGGTAAGCCGCTGTGTTCCTTCGATCACGTTGGCTGCCTGGAAAACGTTATCTTCTCTATTTAACCGCGTAATAACCGGTAATTGAGCATCCGATACGGTTTTCTTCTGCTCTGCCAGCTTGGCGGTTTCTTCTTCCTTTTCTTTTAATTCCTGCTGCTGCTGAGCCTGTATAGCGGCAGTCTGTCTGTCGGATATAAAATCCATGACCAGATTAATCACACTGGAAACGCCGATAAAGGCAAGTGCCACGACAATCGCAATGCGAAATGTCCGCTTATGCGTCCATTCCAAATTCTGGAACATGCGGGATACCCGCTTTTGAAAGTTCTTCGCAAACCGCCGTTTCGGCTTCTTCTTTTCCGGTTCCGGTTCTTCCTCAACAGTAACCGACTCCATTTCATCGACAATTCGCTGCTGAGCTAAGGTTAATGCCATTTGCCGCTGTCTTGCATAAGCGCTGATATCTGCATCCACCTCATTTTGAACCACTGCCCAATTGACACCGATCGCATCGCAATAGGCATGGACAAAATAACGGGCAAACGAATAGTCATCGGAAAACGCATCTAAATTGTGCTGTTCTATTGCCTGAATATATTCCGGTGCAAGCCGAGTCTGAGCAGAGACATCTTCAATTGTTAAGTTTAAATTCATACGTCTTTGCCGCAGAATCTGATTGTATGTAGCCATTACACACCTCCGATATCATTATAACAAAATCAACCTTGATTTACATCTTATCTGATTTTGCCTTGCTATCCTTGAAATTTCTTCACCATTTTCCGGACTACGGGACGCGGGAATATCTTGGCAGCAATCACGCCTGTCTTATTCAATACGCCCGGAATCTCAATTGCTTTCCCACTCATTAAGGCTTTATACCCCTTACGGGCTACTTTATATGGGTTACCGGCTTTAAAGACATCGGATAAACGTCCGGAATAAATATCCGCTGCCCTGGCAAAACCGGTATCCGTAGGACCCGGACATAAAGCACATACCGTTACCCCGGTACCCTGAAGTTCTTCATGAAGAGCTTCCGAGAAAGAAAGAACGTAAGCCTTGGTCGCATAATAAACCGACATGCCGGCGCCCGGCATAAAGGATGCGATGGAGGCAACATTTAAAATCCTGCCGTTTTTTCTTTCTATCATACCTTTCAGATAATAATACGTTAATTTTGTCAATGCAACAACGTTCACATCAATCATATTCACTTGTTTCTCAAGATGACAGCGGCTAAACGGTCCATAGTCTCCGAAACCGGCATTATTGACCAAAATATCAACTTGAATTCCTTCGGATTCCGTATACGCAAACAAGCCTTCTTCGGCATCTTCATTATTGAAATCGCAGGCAAAATAGTCTGTTTGAATGCCGTATTCTTTACTGAGATTCTCACATAAGGTCTTGAGTCGCTGTCCATTACGGGCAACACCGACAATATTGTATCCATTCTGCGCAAAGATCTTGGCGAATTCAAAGCCAAAGCCTCCGGTAATACCGGTAATCAATACTGTTTCACTCATTGTTTCTACCTCTTTTCGTATATTTGTTCGATTCTTTCTATTTGATCTAATAACTCTTCTACGCTGAAATATCCTGCTTTTTCAAGCATCTTTTTTGTATCGACATAAAACACCACAGCAGGAACGCTGAAAATGCCAAATTTTGCGGCAATATCGGGATGTTCATCCACCGATATGGTTTGAAAGACAATATTGGGATGTTCTTTGTTCCATTCTGTAATTCTATGGGAAATCGCAATACAGGGAGTACAGCTTTTTGATGTAAACTCAATCAGCGCCATTTTATTTTCTTCTATGATCTTCATTGAAAAGAATATCCTGCTTCCTTTAAAACATTGACTGTTCGATCAAAATTCTCTTTTTTGACAAAGACATAGTCGGTATTATATGTCGATACCACAAAGATACCGATTCGATTACGGGCTAAAAGGTCGGCAATCGGAGCTAATATCCCAATTAAAGAAAAATCCAATTCTCCTTCAATGCGAAATCCTCTCCAGCCATCTTCTCTTTCCAAATAAGAGTCAGGCGCTTTATCCATCGGGCATACATAAGATATTTCTTCATCCGTTACACCGACAAAAGTATATTTTGAAAGTGTAATGTCTTCTAAAGAAGATACTTTCATGACGGTAAATTCATCTTCTAATATTATTAATTTCATATTTATATTTTACCACCTTTACCCTTTTCAATATACTATACGAAAAGTATTTCTTTAAGACTAAAAGAAAACGTCAGAATCATCTGACGTTCATTAGCGAATCACAACTTTACCGGTACATTCAATAACCGGATCCTCTGAAATGATTTCTCCGACGCTGTCGGCAGTAATCGTTCCGGATTTTGGATTCTTTACGGAATCGATATGTCCGATTACAGTTGCCTGTACATCCGAATACTCAAAGGAAAGATCGGCATCTTCCATTTCACAATCCACCAGCGTTAAATCCTTACAGTAACATAACGGCTGGGTTCCGATGATCTTACAGTTAATCAATGTAAGTCCTTCGGAATACCATCCTAAATATTCACCCTTGATCACAGAATTCTTTACTGTGACATTCTTAGAATGCCAGAAGGCATCTTTGGTATCAAAGTTACTGTTTTCAATGGTCATATTTTCGACATATTGGAAGGAATATTTTCCTTTCATCGTAACGTTATCCAGTTTCAGATTAGTGCTGTCAAAGAATGGATATTCGGATACCAGATGAACATCTTTTAATGTGATACCATCCGATTTCCATCCAAATTCTAATGAATCGATATCGGAATTGATAATTTCAATATCTTTACACTCACGGACAGCTTTAATGCCGTGCAGCTTAGAATCTTCAATTTTACCGTCTGTGGCATACCAGATGGCAGCACGGGTGAATTCATCCATCGATGAATGGATCATATAAAATCGATGAGCATGCCATAAAGGATAGCGAAGGGAAAATGTACAGTCTTTCATATTCACGTCGCGGGACTCCTTTAATGCGGACTCCCCATCCGCCGGTCCGGCAAATGTACATGAAATCACATCTCCATGTGTTAAGTTATATAAGGCTCTTTCTTCATCCATTGTTTTGTTTACGATTTCGGTTCTCATATTGCACCTCCTCATGTCTGCACTATAACATGTCCAAACTTTCAATACAAATACTCGTTTTCTATATATTGGTATACTTAGAAAACATATATACTATTCAACTATAGTAATTTCGTTACCCTTTCTGACAAGAGGGATACGCTCCGGAAGTCCATCCTTTGTATCGGGATAACCAAGAGCTAAGGATGCATATACTCTTTCATCTTCCTTTAATCCTAGATTCTTTAAATAGGCAAGGATTGTTTCATCTTCATTGAGCCACTTTAACTGGTTGATCCAGCAGCTTCCTAAATTGAGCGAACTTGCCATGATCATCATATTTTCCAATGCGCAGGCACAATCGGCAATGTTGTTGGAATACTCTTTTTGATTGGCAGTAAGGATCAAAACCGGTGCATTATAATGAAAGATATAGCTACCGGTTTTGGATTGATAAATCGAAGAAGCCATGGAACGGTACATGCCTTCCGTAATTTCCATTTCGGCAAATGCCGCCTTCACCATTTGGGCCAGCTCATTTAATACCTGCTTATTTTTAATAACGATAAAATGGGTTGTCTGGGAATTTCCTCCGCTTGGTGCATAGCGCCCTGCTTCAATAATCTGATTTAATACATCTTCCTCTACAGCTGTATCTTTAAATTTTCTTGTGCTTCTTCTTGTCTTAATGATATCTAAGGTATTCATACTTCTCCTTTAATCCAAATCTTCTCCATTGGATTCAATAACCTTTTTGTACCAATAGAAAGAATCCTTACGGTATCTATTTAACGTACCTTTTCCTTCATCATCCATATCCACATAGATAAAACCGTAGCGCTTTTTCATCTCGCCGGTTCCTGCTGAAATCAAATCAATACAGCCCCATGGAGTATATCCCCATAGTTCAACGCCATCTAAGTCCACGGCTTTTTTCATTTCTTTGATGTGTTCACGAAGATACTCAATACGATACGCATCATGTACCGTACCATCTTCCAATACATCAATACCGCCGTATCCGTTTTCTACGATCCATAAAGGGATTTGATACCTGTCATACAGCTCAATGCATACACTTCTTAGTCCCACCGGATCAATCTGCCATCCCCAGTCATTTTTCTTAAGATATGGATTTTCCACGTCTCTTGATTGATCCCCTGTCATGCGCACAAGATGTCCGGCCTTAGATACAACCGAGAAATAGTAACTGAATCCGATAAAATCAACCGTTCCTTCTTTTAAGATCTTTTCATCTTCTTTTTCGGTTTTAAAATGAATGTCATTTCTTTGCCATTCTTTCAATTTATAAGAAGGATAGTATCCCCGGCACTGTACATCCAGATACCATTGCATCGTATGTAAAGAGTGCAGATGATTGACATAATTATCCGGATGACAATCGAGCGGATACATTGCCCCATACGCTGCCATACAGCCAATCTTATTGTCCGGATCGATTTCATGTCCCACTTTAACTGTTAAGGCAGAGGCCACAAAGACATGATGGATTGCCTGGTAAAATTCATTTAAATCATCGGTCTTGATGCCAAGTTTATTCCAATCCAACATGCAGTTGATCTCATTAAAGGTAATCCAATATTTGACTAAGCCTTTAAAGCGTTCAAAGCAGGTCTTTGTATATCTTGTAAAGTAAGTAATCGTATCACGACTCACCCATCCATCGATTGTATCTGCTAAGTATAAGGGCAGATCAAAATGATTGAGGGTAACAAGTGGTTCAATATGATACTTTTTAAATTCATTGAATACATCGATATAGAATTGTATTCCTTCTTCATTGGGGTTTTCTTCCATTCCTTTTGGGAAAAGACGCGTCCAGCTGATGGACATACGGAAGCACTTAAAGCCCATTTCGGCAAATAAGGCGATATCCTCTTTATAACGATGATAGAAATCTACGGCCTTATGGGACGGGTAATAACGGCCCGGCTCAATGACGCCTTTTGAACCCTTTCCCATCGGCTCAAAACGCGTAGCTTCTTTATGATTTCCCAAAGCATCGACATAAGTTACGGTACGCTTTTTCTGTCTGGAACCGGCAGTTCTTACATCCTGGGTGGCAAGGCCTCTTCCCCCTTCAAAACAGCCACCCTCATATTGGTTGGCAGCGGTAGCTCCACCCCAAAAAAAATCTTTTGAAAATCCCATAACAATCTCCTTTTAACGTCCGGCAAACATCATGATCATCACAATCGCAAAGGAGATCACAAAGGCCAGCGTTCCTTTATCATTATCTTTCTGAGAAGAAATCTGAGGGATTTCTTCTACGGTCGCATAAATCATAGCCCCTGCCGCCAGTGACATCACATACGGTAAAATATTGCCAAAAAGCAGGGTAACAAGTAAAGTAATCAATCCCATCAAAGGCACAGGAACTCCGGATATCACACCGAGTAAAAAAGATTTACCGGTACCGGCTCCCCCATCATTAATCGGCATCGATACAAACAATGCCTCCGGGAAATTTTGAATCGCAAGGGCAATTGATAAGACTACGGCAGCCGATGCCATCAACCAATCTGTTTTCATATAAAAGCCGGCATAGACGGCTCCTAAGGCAATGCCTTCGGGAATATGATGTATGATTTCCGACAACATCACCTTGATCTCGGATTGTAAATTGGATTTCGGTCCTTCGGTAATATCCATAAAAGTATGAGTATGCGGAACAAATACATCCATCAAATATTGAATCAAGACCCCCGCAAAGAAACTGAGTGCAATTGGATAAACCGCCAAATCAAAGCCTCTAAAAGCCGGTTCCAACAATCCCCATACCAGAATAGAGAACATAATACCCGAGCTAAGACCGGTAAGTATAGCCCTGCTGGTATCGGTTAACTTATATTTGGCATAAATACAGGCAGCACCTAAGATCGTTCCCGCAAAGGAAATCAACATTCCAAACAAAGTATCTGTACTTTGTAAAGCACCGGTGGTATCTAATGACTCCAACAATGATTTTAAGCCGATAAATACTAAGATCGTACCACCCATAACCTGGGAGCCGGCCTGATATCTTGTTCCAAATAGATTTCCTATTTTTACGCCTAATGTCGATGTCGCAAAGGTGGTAAGTCCAATGATGATTACCGCAAGAATCGTATTGGCCATATTCGAGGCTTGTAGAATTTTAACCGGTACGGCCACAAAGGTGATTCCGACCGCCAAGGCATCAATACTGGTGGCAATCGCCAGCATCAACATCGTACGAAAGCTGAAGTCTGCCTTGGTCTCTTCCTCATCCTCAAAGGCTTCCTTTATCATATTGCCTCCGATAATCGACAATAAGATAAAGGCAACCCATGGTGCCACCATATTGATCAAAGATTCAAAGCGTGAGCCGACAAGGTAGCCGATAAAGGGCATCAAGCCCTGAAAGAATCCAAACCAGATACCGCAGGTTAAACAGTTTTTTAATGATGCCTTTTCTACCGACAGGCCTTTTGAGATGGACACCGCAAAGGCATCCATCGAAACCCCGATCGCAAGAAACATTAATTCAAATAATCCCATATTAATCTCCTTTCAAAAAGACCTGCATTCGCAGATCTTAACCTAAAGGTATCTCCACAACCTCTGCCATCTTTGTTAAACAGCTTTCAATCTGTGTTGAAATATCTTTAATGAATCGCTCGGTAATCGCTTCATTCTTTTCTTTTTCCAAGTGTTTGTATAGTCCGGCCTTCACCTCATCGGAGATGGCATCCAAACGTGCCTCAAAGTAAAACTTCGGCAGAATTTTTCGCATAGGAGCCGGAATATTGGAATTTAAGAAGGCTTCCTGCATCTTGCTTTTACCAAGGGCAAGAACTAATAAAGACAGAACAACGCCGGCTATGATGCCCGGTAAGCCATTGGCAATCATCGCGATACCGCTGCCTCCGCATAAAAATCCCACCAGCAGAGATACCACGGTATCAATCATCCAGGTAATTTCCTCTACCGCAAAGACATCCTTTGTCTCAACCTTGAATTCGAAATCGGATAAGGACAAATACGAATTTAACGATAGCGCAGAATATGGCACATTGTGTTTTGTACAGATCGGAACAGTATAGGTTTCCAATTCATAGGATATCGTTTTCAACCAGTTCGATACGATCTTTGTCAGGATCGAACGACCTTCATCACTGTGTAAGAAGTTGTCGATTTCCTTCTGGAGAACACCGTCGATTTCGGATAATTTTTCAATCTGTGCATTTCTCCAGCGGTCAATCACCGGTAAGACTACTTTGGCCATAATCGGTTCTACCAGCTCGTCCACAGCACTGCGATACAGCTCTTCGATATGTTTCTCGACAATCTGTTCCACGGCACTGGAAGCTTTTAACTGCTCAATTTCCGCCTTAAAGGAACGCAGCTCTTCATCGATCTTTCCGCAATAGGACAAACCGGTTGCCACCGAGAATTCCGGTTCCGAACCGGATATCACGATCGATTCCGGGAATACTTCCATACACCATTTTCGAATCGCCGGCATTTTGGATACACCGCCGGTCAAGAAGATCAATTCCGGAAGATTTTCTTCGATATTTGATCTGGCCTGCTTTAAAGATTCGATAAATACTTCCTTAAAGGATTTATTCTTTAATAAAGGAGTTTTCTTATTTAATAATTTATCTGCCATTTTGGCATTCATTCTTAATACAAGCTTGGTTGGGAAATGATGATAACGAAGACTGACCGTCTGAATACATTCATTTTCCCTCCAATAGTCTTCATCTTTAAAATATTTTTCTTTTAAACGTCTGGCCGCGAAATCCGAGTAGCTTTTCCAGGCTTCACTTTCGGCAAAGATCTTTCTGATCTTTTTGGATTCCATGGAAGCCGCAACGCACTCCTCTAAAAGGATTTCATCCATGATGCCGCCGCCTAAAAAGACTTCACCACCGGTTTGAAGTTCTACTTCTTTGCCTTTATTGACATACGCAAAATCGGTAGTCGATGAGCCTACATCGATCACAAGCACTGGTTTGGATAAAATATCATAGCCTACCTGTAAATGTTTGGATTGGCACGCAGATACTAAGGCAGCTCTTGATTCAGAAATGATTCTGGCAGGCGGATATCCGATTCGTTCAAAGATACCGCGGTATTCTTCTCTTGCCACCTTATCCCATCCGGCCGGACAGCCGATATAGAAACAGTTTTCTTCGCCTTTGATCAAATCCCCATTGGCATAGAGTTCACCTAATACACCCGAGGCAAAGCTGGCGACATCTTTCTGTACGGTGGAATCCGTCAAGAAATGGCTTTTAAAGCGAACCTTTCTTTTGATCGCATCGGGATCATAACAGGCACTTTCACCGACAACTAACTGACCGTTTTTTAATACCGCATAGGCTGTGATAAAACTCTTTTCATCGCAGATGGTCAATATTTGCGGAACGGAATCTTCATCTTTTATTAATCGGGCAACGGCACTTTCCGCATCCCCTAAATCAAAGCCATAAAATCGATCCATCTTATCTTCCTCCTGCTGCTAAGCCTTTTTTCAACAGCTTTCCATCGAGTACGATTGCCGGACGCAGAGTCGATGTTTCCTTAGCCGGCATCTTATCAAACCAAGACCGGTTCTTTTCACTGTAATCAATTGTCTGTATTTCTTTTTTATGCAGATAATAGCGGACATGAGAAATAATCTCCTGGGCATAGGCATTATTTTTATCGGCATAGGCATCCTCTAAAAGCGAAGCTAAGAATTCAATATCATTTTGTGAAAGTCCGCCGTTGGTCTCTTTCATTTGTGCTTTTTTGGCAAGTACTTCTTCATCACGGATATCGTTTAACAGCTTATCGATCTGTACCACGGTCACAAAGATACTGTGATAGATCTTTTCCGGATCGACAGCAGTCCGGGTAAATAAATCCGCTCCATTCGATGCGACTTTCTTCATTTTGGTTCCTGCCAGAAAGACACCCAAAAGCCCAACTGCCATAAGTATTAATACAATCGGCATATTTAAAAGAATCTTTAACAGATTGGCATTCATAAAGCAGATCACACATGCTGCCACTATGCAGCAAAGTGAGATGATCAAATAGACATAAAACCATTTGGAGCGCTTAGCCGGTTCTTTTTGAGAAGAATATTCCTTCTGCTCATAAATTTTTGTCGAGCCATCCGAGTCTACTAAAGTAGCTGCACTTTTGGCGGTCTCCATCATCTGATAAGCAGAAGCCTTCAGCTTTTCACTGGTTTCCTGTTCGTTGTATGCGAAAAGTAAACGGGAAAATTCCCTTTGAACCTCTTCAACAGCTCGATCAGCTGTTTCGGCTTGAATTATACTTTGGATAAACCGCTCCTTATCCTTTTCTAACAATTCCTGTAATGTCATAGTTTTTTTCTCCCAAATCTGTTATTATCATATCATTTTTTTGTTTCTCTTTCTTCTTATTGTGCTTCAAAACAAAAAAGTGCAGATATTGCTGCACTTTATATCTTATGTGAATACACCGCAGGGTCTTTTTCCAGCCGATATCGGATGATACCGGTATAATCCGTATAATATTCTTTGATGGTTCCCTCCACCTTCAGAAGTGAAGCTGCCTTCCCGGTTTTTAAATCGATGGTGATAAATTCATCTTCGGTTCTTGTCAACGCAATATCACCGACAATATATAAGCCCCGATAGGTATCTTTCCATTCCCCTTTAGGAAGGCCTGTACCGATACTTTCAAAAGCTTTTGTCTCAGGATTGAATTGGTACACCCATATCTCATTTTTCATACTGTCTTTGGATGTGATGTACTTCTTTGTACGGGGATCGTATTTGCCACCTTTTAAATCCCCATTGTACCAATAACCCTCATAATATTGGAAAGGACTGTTTTCCTGTCTCCATCCATTTTCCTGAAATAAACCAATGTGTTCTCCTATCTTTTCATATCGGGTATGTACTGCCAGAGACTCATCCATAGAATCGGCGTAACTTGGCTTATAGTCGGCCATAGTACGGTTTGTGAGTTTAAAGTATTTGTCTTTACTGATAAAAGAGAAGGAATGATTGGCAACACCTAACCCAAATACATTTTCCGGAGTAATATCTACGATATACCATTCCCCATCCAGACAGACTTCTGAGAATGTATGTGAGTTTCCATCGACCTGGGCAACAGGGATCCCGATTCGATGTAAGATGGTATTGAATGTATACGTAAAGCTTTGACACACAGCCCGCCCATCTAATAAGGTTCCGGAAAGATGATGCGCACTTGGCCCATGGACATCGTATTTTGAATTCAGGCAGATCCAATCGTGCACATAAAGTGCCTTTTCAAAATCAGACCATTCCGTATTCATTGACTGTACGATTTCATCGATTTTTTGATTCACCGCCGGTAATAACGCATACTGTTTCTCATAAACATCGGGAAGAATCATCTTTATCGATTCTGCCTTTTCTGACATGTCCGGTGTGGTCGACCTGCCTTCGTTTACCTGTATCACAAAAAACTCAAAGGTCTTATCGTGATAAGTCAATCTTTTTATTTTTTCATTGGCTTCTTTATACGTCATGTCAAATTGGGAAACATCCAAGGTTCCGTTTCTTTCATATCTGTATAAAAATTGTTTTAAATGTTTGTCGATCATAATTGAATTATCGCCTACTCCCGGCCTTCATACAAGTCCTATTTTTTATAGTATCTCTTGAAACGATTTTATTCCATGAATCGTCGTGGCATGTCTTTTCTAAATACAGAAATCTTTTTTAGAGAATGTAATAAAAAAAGTCTCTAAGCTTTGAACTTAGAGACACATAAAAACTATTTTATTGAATGGCTTTTAAATAGCGGTCAAAGTAAGTACTTCCATCCACGGAAGTTACCAAATTTACGTTATAGTTAAATTCGCTGTTTGAAGCGACATCATAGGTGAAGCCTTTCTGATAATAGATAACCTGGGCATATGTTTCCCCCGTATCGCTAATACAGCTGCCATATGCATTGATCGTATTTTTCACAAAGCCCGGATATATGGCACACATCATCGCAAGTGCATCACAATTCATAACGGAACCATCCGATCCGTTAGCGTTATAGAAATCACGAATCTTTTTGAAGGATTTGGTAACAAATTTTCCGATTTCATTGGTAGATTCTAACTTTTCAAAATTAGCGTCTGTCCATAAAGAATCGCCGCCGCACATATCAAGTCCGATGACGGTAATCGGAAGACCGGAATCTAACATCACCTTATAGGCCGGAGCATCTGCATAAACATTAAACTCCGCAACCGGTGAAGCATTTCCCGGGCCTAAGCCGGCTGATCCCATGGACCAGATCATCTTGACATCTTTCATTACATCCGGTGCTTTTTGAATGGCCTTTGCGATATTGGTGGCAGGACCTAATGCGATAATTTCAATTTCTCCCGGATTGTTCTTAACTGTTTCAATAATAAAATCAATGGCATCCTGATCTTCGGCTTTGCCCTCTGGATGAATGAGGTCTTGATCACCCATACCATCTTCTCCAAAGACACTGAACGGAATTTTTTTAGAGCCATCAAGCGTATCGGCTGAACCCTTATATACCGGGGCATCACATCCCGCCATTTCTAAAGCCATCAAGGCATTGCGGGTACCCTGTTCCAAATCTACGTTTCCTAACAATACCGTTACACCCATAATTTCGATATTTGGATTTTTTGCAGCTAAAATGAGCGCAGAAGCATCATCTGCACCGGTATCGGTATCGATAATGACACGGCGTGTTTCCTGCGGTTCTTCTTCTACAGGCTCCTCCGGCTTAGCTGTCGGAGCACATGCGACAAGACTCATAGCTGCCAGCGCTGTTACAATGTAAGCTAATTTTTTCATTCATAAACTCCTTTTTTAATAATCCTTTACCATTATAGTCCAAAGATTATTTAAGTCTATCCATTTTATCGAAATCATTAATATAAGTTAAAAGTAATTGTTTAAACCGTTCAATTGTATGAACGCGGCTTTCTCTTGGACGGGTATGTTCCAGAAGATAGAAGGTTCTATTTGGCATGGGTTCCGATAATGTCACCATCTCCAAATCAAACATCGATGTGATCCCTTTGGCTGAGCTTTCCGGACAGATAGCCCATTGTCCCAGTTCGGTCACATAGTATGGAATCGTCGAACTGGTTCCCACATGCATGCGATAGCGCTTCCCCGGCCAATGCTGGTCATGCCAGATTTCAAATTCACCCGACCATCGGGAATAGATTTCCTTTTCTGGATCTAATTCTCTGGCAGAGATCTTCTCTTTGTACTCTTTTTCCGGGTATCTCACAATATACATCGGTTCTGAGAACAGTGCGGTAATCTCCAGCCTTTTTGCCGGGAGCAGTAAGTTAACCAGCCCAATATCCAGCTGCTGGGCTTCCATCATCGCATAGATCTCTCTGGAGTGGCGGGTATGGATGTCCAGTCGGATATCTTTATGCTTTTTTAAAATTTGGTTATACAATCCTCTAAGAGAGAAACAATTGAACATATCGATGGAACCTATAGAGATTTCATGAATCTGACTGGTATCGGATATCCCTTTAAATTCCTTTAATAAAGACTGCCATTGTCTGGCCAGTACCAGAAACTCTTCTCCCTGGCTGGTAAGCTCAATCTTTCGTAAACCGGATTTTCGTACAATTAAAGGAATCCCTAACTCTTCTTCCAAAGACTTGATCCGCTTGGATACGGCCGATTGAGAAATATAGAGTGCATCGGATGCCTTGGTAATGCTTCCGGTATCTACTACACGGCAGAAAGCTTCGATTTCTTCCAGCTTCATATTCCCTCCAAACATTCCTGTTTGGAATGTTTAATATAATAAAGATAATCTAATTTTTATTTTATTGTATGCGCTACAATGAAGTCAACAAAGAACAAAAGAGGAGGAACTCAAATGAATCAAGCATGTTTTCCAAAAGATTTTTTATGGGGTGGAGCAGTCGCTGCCAACCAGTGCGAAGGCGCATGGTTAGAAGATGGTAAGCAGCCAAATGTAACAGATATCTGTGTCGGAATCAGCACTAAGGAACCGGGACTTGTCTGGAATGATAATACAGGAAAATGGGAGATGAAGTTAGATCCTTCCAAAGTATATCTCAGCCATGAAGGTATTGACTTCTATCACCGCTATAAAGAAGATTTGGCACTGATGGCAGGTATGGGATTTAATGCCTTTCGTACTTCCATCGCATGGGGTCGTATCTATCCAAACGGAGATGAAGAAGCTCCAAATGAAGCCGGTTTAAAATTCTATGATGATTTATTTGATGAAATGATCAAATTAGGTATGGAGCCGGTTATCACCTTATCTCACTATGAAACACCGTTACACTTATTAACAGAATACGGTGGATGGGCAAGCCGTAAGATGTTGGTGTTCTGGGAAAGATATATCCGTACCGTATTTGAAAGATATAACGGCAAGGTAAAATATTGGCTGACTTTTAATGAAATCAACAACATGTACCGCAGACCGGTTATCTCCGGAGGACTTCTCGATATTCATCCTGCAGATACCACAAAGCCATTAGAGGTAACTGAACATGACCGTTGGCAGGCATACTGTAACTTACTTGTAGCCAATGCGATGACTGTTAAGATCGGTCACGAAATCAATCCGGATTATCAAATCGGATGTATGTTGTCATCTTCCAGCGTTGCGACATATCCGTTTACCTGTGATCCTACCGATGTATGGGGTGCATTAAATTTACAGAGAATTTCCAACTTCTATTTCGGTGATGCGTTCTGTTTAGGAATCATCCCGGGTTATGTAAAGAGAATTTGGCGTGAAGTTGGTTATGAAACAGATCTTACAGAAGAAGAATTAGCTCTAATCAAGAAATACACAGTAGACTTTTTCGCTTTCAGTTACTATCGTTCCGGAACTTTCTCCAAGGATGTTAAAAATGCCTTTGATACCGGTGGAATTGTCGGAAAAGACAATCCTTACTTAAAATATCAGGCACCGGAACCTTGGAAATGGCCGGTAGATCCGCAGGGTCTTCGTTATACATTAAATGTACTCACAGACCGTTATCACTTACCTTTGATGATTGTTGAAAATGGAATCGGATTGGATGAAGGACCGGATCAAAACGGTAAAATCAATGATGAATTCCGTAAGACCTACATCAAAGAACACCTGATCCAGGTTAATGAAGCGATTAAAGATGGCTGTGAAGTAATGGGTTATCTCTATTGGGGACCGATTGATATCGTATCTGCCGGAACCGGTGAAATGAAAAAGCGTTATGGATTTATCTATGTTGACCGTGACAATGATGGAAACGGAACTATGGAACGCTCTAAGAAAGACAGCTACGATTGGTTTAAAGAAGTGATTGAAACCAACGGCGAAAGCATTTTTGAATAAGATTTAAAAAGATCTCCGGATTTACCGGGGGTCTTCCTTTTATATGTTGATAGCTTCTTTTTGTTCACGAGGCCATTTTAGTATGTTTGATCCCTTATTTCGATACAAAATGTATCGATTTTACAGTTCATACCCTTATATTTCAAAGATGAAAAATTATATACCATTTTTAATACTTTTAGATTTTTCTTTCATTCTGAATTCCAGTAACTATAATCAAATTAAAGAAGGTGTCTCATTACTTACCATTCCAAAAGTGAATCATTATAGTAGATGCTGTTATGGAATTATTTCATTTCGTAACTGCCGGTTTTTCTTTATTCTTACCAATCCTAAATTGATTATTAAACAAATCGATGTTGAAATGAATCGATGCTGAAGTGAAAAAGTAAATTCCACTCAAAGATGACAATAAAGTAGAGTGGAAATAAGTCTTACAAGTCCCTGGTTTTCAATAGAAATCAGGGATTTTTATTTGGAAATCTGGAGGATTCTGCTATATTTGTATTAACAGTAAGAGTAAATTCCACACGACGAAAAGGAC
>CACYBS010000099.1 GCA_902772725.1 Erysipelothrix rhusiopathiae | reverse complement strand
ATGTCGACCCATCAAAATCCCAGCTTCAAAATACATTTGAAATATTGGGAGATTTATCACCGAATGATATTTTAGGTGTCTCCTACATCAATGCCTGTAAAGAATATGGAATCAAGCCTGTCTCTATTCAAAGGGATGAATCCTTTAAAAGCGCTACGGCTACAAGAAATGATTATTTAGAAGGACAGAAAGAGGCCTTTGATACGTATTTTCATAAAGAGCAGGTTTGGCAAAGTTATTATCCATATCTTAGAAATATTTTGTTGTTGACATCTTCAAAAGATCTGGAAAAGTTTCATTTAGTGAGTGAAGGAATCCAGAACCGCTTAAAAGAGTCTGCCCGAAAGAGTGATACCTGGGATGATTTTCTTGAAAGTGCTATTTCTAAAACCTATACGGCAGCCCGCATACAGCGTACCTGCTTGATGATCTGTATGCAGATCACCAAAGATCAAAAGAATGCGCATACCGATTATTCATCGGTAAAAGTATTAGGCTTTGATCGTGTCGGAAGAACATTATTACATGCCCATAAGGATGCCGATATCATCTCCCGGTTTGAGGATTTAGATCCATTTTTACAGGATATCGAAATTAAGACAGATGTTTTGTATAACAGTGTCATGAAACATAAAATCAAGGAAGAAAAGGTAATCGTTTATGATCGCTAGCATATTATGTATCATCGTTATCGTCTGTATTGTGATATACAGGCATTATTTCCCGCCTATCCCTAAATTAAAGGATACGCCTTATGATTATGGACTGTTACTTGGATGTCCTTCTCATGATGATGGCTCTTATTCCACCAGCCAGATCAAGCGCTGTACACTTGCGATGGATGCCTATAAACAAAATCGCTTTAAAACCCTTGTGATTACGGGAGGAGCGGTAAAAAATGAATATGTTGAAGCAGAACAGATGAAAAAGTATATACTGGAGCGTATGGAAATGCCGATTATCACGGAGACGCGTGCCCGCAACTCCTTTGAAAATTTTACCTATGCCAAAGAAATCATTCAGGACGGTTCGGTACTCATCCTTTCCAGTGACACCCATATTCGAAGAGCCTGCGCCATCGCCAGGCAGTTTTTTAAAGACTACAGTGCTTTAGGATATCCGCATCATAAATGGAAACATATTTATCGGGAGGCAATTTCACGCTTTGTCTATATCAAGATAGAAATCTTAAAAAAATTCAATCTATACAAATAAAAATCCAGGATAACCTGGATTATTTTATTGTACGGATCACTTCCGTTACACTTCTCACTTTTCTTAAATTTGCCATGATATTTTGGAGATGTTCCGCATTTTTGACCATGATCGATGCCGTAGTGGTAGCGGTCAACTGGTTATCATCAATACGGGAGTTCACCTGGCGAAGCGATGTATTGGACTGCTGCAATACCGTAACGATATCGCTTAAAAGGAAGTTTCGATCATAGCTGTGGATCTGCAGAGTGACCTCATATTTTTTATCTTCCAGATGGTCAGACCAATACACAGGAATGATTTTCCTTTTCTCCTTGGCAACATTTGGACAGTCAGCCCGATGAACTCGGACACCGTGTCCGGTTTTGATGTAGCCGACAATCGGATCTCCCGGAATCGGTTTGCAGCAATTGGCAAGTTCAATAGCCATCGTATCGATACCCGGTATGATAACTCCGGAGCTGTCGGTTCGAATTTTCGGAGCACTTTCATTGATGTTTTCCATCAATGTTTCCGGATCTAACATCGAATTGCGGTTTTTGACTAAACGGTCAATGACAGAAGTTACAGATACCTTTTCCGTGGCAATTCCAACCATCAAATCATCTACTGTCTTAAAGGATAAAGACGGAAGAATCGCCTCTAAACGCTTCTCTGTTAAGATATCACTGTCCAGCTTCTGCTTCTTAAATTCATCCTTTAAGCGGGTCTTACCTTCTTTGATTAATTCCTTGCGGTCCTGTGGCTGCTCCTGTTTTTGCAGAAAGGAGCGGATCTTATTGCGGGCATGAGCCGTTTTTACGATCTTGATCCAGTCAGGACTTGGACCAGGTGAATTATTGTTGGTCATGATATCGACCACATCACCTGTTTTTAAAGGCGTATTGAGTGGTACGATGGCACCGTTGACCTTTGCACCTACCGTCTTATGTCCAACCTCGGTATGAATACGATACGCAAAATCAATCGGCGTTGCTCCGCTGGCCAGGGAAATAACCTTTCCTCTAGGCGTTAAACAGTAAACATTGGCTTCAAAGATATCCTTTTGAAGTACATTCATGTACTCTAAAGGATCATCGGTTTCATCATCTGTCATCATGGAGAAATCTCTAAACCATGACAATTTATCTTCAATTTCTTTTTGATGGAACTCTACGGTATTTGGCTTTTCCTTATACTTCCAATGGGCTGCCACACCACGCTCGGCAATCGCATCCATCTCTTCGGTACGAATCTGGATTTCAAAGATATTGCCCTCCTGAGGCTCTACAACCGTTGTATGCAGCGATTGATACATATTTGCCTTAGGCATCGCAATATAGTCCTTAAAACGTCCCGGAATCGGACGATACGTCGCATGAATATATCCTAAGATCTCATAACAGTGCATGACATTATCGGTAATAATTCGAATGGCCAGTAAATCTAAGATTTCTTCAAAACGCTTGTTTTTGGTGACCATCTTTTTATAAATGGAATAGAAATGCTTGGAACGGCCGAAAATACGGTAAGGAATATTAAAATGATCCAATACGGTTTTAATGTCTTCGATCATCATTTCAACCTGGGCATTCCGATCCGATTCACGCTGTTTTACTAACCTCTTGATCTCTTCGTATTTATCGTAGTCTAAATACTTGAAACAGAGATCTTCTAATTCATTTTTGATTTCACTGATACCGAGACGATGAGCAATCGGAGCATAAACCGATAAGGTTTCCGATGCGATCTTTTTCTGTTTCTCCGGACGCATATATTGGAGCGTACGCATATTATGTAATCTATCCGATAATTTAATCAAAATTACCCGGATGTCCTTTGCCATCGCAATAAACAACTTGCGGTGGTTGGATGCCATATACTCCTTTTCATCCTGAAACTCCAAAGCACCGATCTTGGTGACAGCTTCCACCATTGTGGCAATTTCTTCTCCAAACTGTTCTTTGATCGTATCATCGGTAACGCCTTCACAATCCTCTACGGTATCATGAAGTAAACCGGCCGCAATGGTCTTTGGTCCGCAATGTAACAAAGCCAATTCATTGGCAACCTGAATCACATGGGTAACATACGGCTGTCCGCTTTTACGAAATTGGCCTTCGTGATGCTCTTTGGCAAAATCATAAGCCTTTTGAATGAGTTCCAAATTTTCAGGGCGCTTAATGTACTCTTTTACATTATTGAGCAGCTCTTCAAATGTAACTTCTTTATATTCCATAAACGCCCCTTTCTATTTACTTTGAAAGATTATTCTCCTTCATAATGTGTTAATGCGTAGACATCAACACCATCCAATTTATCACGACCGTGAAGGTCATCTAATTCAATCACAAATGCACAGCCTACAACTTCAGCACCGATGCTGCGAACCATTTTGATAATAGCTCCTACTGTTCCACCGGTTGCCAGAAGATCATCTACGATCACAATTT
>CACYBS010000098.1 GCA_902772725.1 Erysipelothrix rhusiopathiae | reverse complement strand
GTACATTCCGTCGTCAGTCTGATTTTCCTCTTTAAAGAAATCCGGATCAATTCCCATATCTACAGCGATACGCTCCATAATTTTCTTATTGTAGTATCCGATATCTAGGTATTCAGCCACTCGTCGTCCAATTTCACGTCCATTGGATCCATATTGACGAGATATAGTAATAGTTACATTTTTTGACATTATGAATCACCTACTTTCTTTCATTTTACAATATATTTTTTTTCTTTTAAACTAGAAATATGGAATAATATTGTTAAATATTGAGAATCCTTTTACAAAGATAAAACAGAAAAGAGGTGCGATTGTGAAACCAATCATGGAATTTAACATCAAAATTAAGCCGGAAGAAATTACCCGTATGGAAACTCCTTCCGGAAAGGTAACAGTGATTCCTTTTAGCGGAAATGTTGAATCGGAATTATTTACCGGAACCATCCGCCCGGGTGCTGCCGATGTACAGGTAACCAACGCTGCCGGTATACGCCACATGAACGCAAAGTATATTTTTGAAGGAAAAGATAAAAACGGAAAAGCCTGTTATTTGTTTGTAGATAATAACGGCTATTTTGAACCAAACAGTGAGCCTTCTCCATTTCACGCTTATCCAACCTTCATGAGTGACAGCCCATTTTTAGCAGAACTATTAGAACGCTCTTCCTTTAGAGCAGAAGGACATCCGGCAAAAGAGGGTGTAACCATTAAGATCTTCAATGTATTAAAAAAAGCGGACTAATCCGCTTTTTTTCCATGATAACTGAGAATTCCACCGATATTTGTGACATCGGTAAAGCCATTTTCTTTTAAATAATTGGTTGCCTTTTGCGATCTGTTTCCCGATCTGCAGTAAACATATAGCTTTTGGTTTCGATCGATTTTTAATGCATCGCTAATCGCAGATAAAGGAATATTTCGAGCTTCCGGGATATGCCCTTTTTTATATTCATCGATTTCACGAACATCAATTAACAGTCCATCTTTATTCTGCTTATAAATTTCAATCCATTCATCAATGGATTTATTTTTCTTAAAAAACATCATCTCACCTCAAATGTATTGAATCATTTTCCTTAACTTCTGTCTATAAAAAAAAGGAAGCTTTGCTTCCTTGGACATTACGCGTTAACTTCAGAATATTTTCTACGTTCTGGACTTAAGTTGTCTACGTAATAACGAACAGTTAATTTACCTGCGATTTTTGTACGAGATTTCGGTTCTTCGATGAACTCGTCTCCTTCTAACATACCGTCTAACATAGCCTTGCAGCAGTTAGTGAGATTCTTTACTTTCGGTTCATTTTCCTCCATGAAATCCTTCGCATTTACCTCAATATATAACCACATTTTATCATGTGCTTCCTGCTTAAGTTCCTGTAAACGAGCTGCATACTGTTCCTGTGTCCATTTTTCCATAGGTTAGTTCCTCCTTGTTACGAAAAGCATTCTAACCGAATCAAAAAATCATTGCAAGCATGAAAGGGCTCACAAACGAGATTGAATCTATCAATTTTGAAATTTCTTTCGTTTTTTTCAAGATTAAACAAGAAAAACAGTACCTTTTCCTCTTATATAAGTTAATCTCGACACAATTTTCGATAATAAATAAAGTATGTAGTAACCATTCGCTATCCATAATCAAAACAAAAAATGCCTTATGAATTTTCTGATTTATTTTGTTTCATTTATACTATATTTATCTTACGGAGGTTATCGATATGGGAACGTTTTATACATTAAAATGTCCGGGCTGCGGATATCAATTTGATGCGGTTTACGGATCCGGAATGTTAGGATTTGATGATGATTTGTTAATTAAAAAGAGTCTCGTTAAACAAGAAGCCGATCCGAATCTTCAATCGATTTATAATGTATGAAAGAACAGGAAATTAATCAGGATGATGACAGCATTAAAGGATCAACACGGTCTGCAGATAGAAATCTTTTACTAAGCTGGCCTCGTGTATCAGTCGATTCCTCTCTCTATCAATGTGAAAGCTGTTTACATCTTTTCAATCATAAACGAATCACTATTTTTACAAACAAGGGAAAGTATATTGAAACTTATCAGTACTGCCCTTCCTGCGGCCGTCTTGATGCCGGTCCTGTTGATGAGGATGATTTAAAAAGGTCATACAACACGACAACTGAAGTCTACTGCCCAAATTGTGAAGAAGAGCTCATACTCTCTCAAGCAGGACTGTACGATTTAAAAAAAGCAGGATTTTGTCCTGCTTACCAAGCTATAATCTCGACACCTTTTTCGGTGACATATAATGTGTGTTCCCATTGTGCGGATAATTTACCGTCTGCTGTATAAGCTGTCCAGCCATTATCCGAATCCACAAATAACTTATGAGTTCCCTGATTCAACATCGGCTCAATCGTAAATACCATACCCGGTGCAATCACCATACCGGTATTGCGGATTCCTACATGATGAACATATGGATCTTCATGGAATCCATTTCCAACACCGTGTCCACAGAATTCACGAACAACGCTGTAGCCGTTTTTATGCGCAAATTCCTGAATCGCTGCGCCGATATCACCGAAGTGACCCCATGGACGAACGGCTTCAACACCGATCTTCAGTGCTTCTTTTGTCACTTCGACAAGACGCTTTGCCTCATCATCTACATTTCCGATCATAAACATGCGGCTGGCATCCGCATAGTGTCCATGCACGATGGTTGTACAGTCCACATTGATGATATCTCCGTCTTTCAATACGATATCCTTACTTGGGATACCGTGACAGATTTCATCGTTAATCGATGTACATACACTTTTCGGAAAGCCTTCATAATTTAACGGGGCCGGTGTTCCGCCATGAGATATTGTATATTCATGCACCAAAGTGTTGATATCTTCTGTTGTCATTCCGGCACAAATTTTTTCGCCGACCAGATCCAGCACACCGTTGTTAATTACGGCGGCTTTTTTGATCCATTTGATATCTTCTTCATTTTTAATTAACTCATGACCCGGTACAATCTGTCCCTGTAAGCGAAGCACATTTACCGTATTGTCCCACTCTTCATGACAAGCTTTATATTTCTTTCCGGAACCGCACCAGCACGGTGAATTTTTACTGATTAACATATGAATTCCTTCTTTCTACAATTCAATTGTCAACATTCTATCTTTTCCGCTCATATCCTTATGGACCGTCACTTTTCCGTTTGGAAAATGTTCCTTTGCCAGAGAAGATAAGGCTTTTCCCTGGTTATACCCCATCTCAAAAGCTAAAAATGACTTAGGATTTAGTACCTGCGGAGCTTTTTCAAATACATCTCGATAGAATTTCAACCCATCATCCCCACCAAACAAGGCAACATGTGGTTCGTAATCAACCACGGAATGTTCCATCTGTTCCGAACTTGGAATATATGGAGGGTTACATACTAAAATATCGCAATGAAGATTTCTTTCAATAAATGGATCCAACATATTACCGCAGATAAATTTCACATTCGCCTGTAATTTTTCGTTGTTTTTTTCGGCTACGACTAGTGCTTTTTGGGATATATCCGATGCCGTAACATCCATTTTCGGCTCTTCTAAATTCAATGTGATTCCAATGGCACCCGATCCGGTTGCAACATCAAATACACTGACCTTGTCACGATCCGGAAAATAGTCATCGAATAGGCCTAATACTAAACCAACAAGTTCTTCGGTTTCCGGACGGGGAATCAATACATCTTCATTGACAATAAAATCATATCCATAAAAGGATTCATATCCTAATACATAGCTTAACGGTTTGCCTTCTTCCATTAAGGCAATATCTTTTAAATATAGAGATGCAAGATCTGCATCCGCTTCTTCTTCCATCTCCAAATATAAATTTATATTTTTCTGCCGGCATAACTCTGCCATCAGCAGCTGAGCTGCCTGATCGCCCTGACCGGCATCAAATAAACGTTTCTGTCCCTGGTGAATCAAATCACGATAGGTCATACCTGCTTTTCTCCTGCAAGTTTAGCCTGCTGGTCCGCAATGGATAAGGCGTTCATCAAATCATCCAGACGGCCATCGATAATACGGTCTAACTGGTTCACGGTATATCCGATACGGTGGTCAGTTACACGGTTTTGTGGATAGTTATAAGTACGGATCTTTTCAGCACGGTCTCCGGTACCGATCTTAGTACGTCTTTCCGCTCCGTTTTTCTCATCGATTTCGCGCTGTCTTTCTTCATATACACGGGCGCGGATCGTCATTAACGCCGTAGCGCGGTTTTCATGCTGGGAACGTCCATCCTGACATTTTACGACAATACCGGTAGGCTTATGCACGATACGTACGGCAGAGTCTGTTTTATTGATATGCTGTCCGCCGGCTCCTGATGCACGCATGGTATCAATTTCCAAATCGTTCATATCGATTTCAAAGTCTTCTTCCTCAATTTCCGGCATACATAATACCGTAGCGGTTGAAGTATGAATTCGTCCCTGTGACTCTGTCTTCGGTACACGCTGTACACGATGTGAACCGGATTCAAATTTAAAGGTTCCGTAAGCTCCATCTCCGTTAACTTTAAAGGAAATCAAAGAATAGCCCCCGGCTTCACTTTCTTCACTTTCGATGACCTCTACACGCCATCCTTTAGTTTCACAGAATTTTAAATACATTCTGAATAAGTCACCGGCAAAAATATTTCCCTCATCTCCACCGGCAGCCCCACGGATCTCTATAATACAGTTATGAGAATCGTTAGGATCCTTCGGTACCAGAAGCAGTTCTAAGCGGTCCAGATAATCCTGAATCATCGGCTCCAGACGTTCAATTTCCATCTCTGCCATTTCACGGATTTCCTTATCATCTTCTGTCTGCAGTTCTCTTGCGTCTTCTAATTCGCTCTTTGCGCTTTTATATTCTTGATATGTTTCCACAATCGGCCGGATCTCATTCTGTTCCCTGCCGAGTTTTGCCATCGTCTTACGATCGGAAACAACATCGCTTTTCATCATTTCCTCATTAATTTCGTTATATCTATCTACAATTGAGTCAAGTCTTTCTTCCATTGATGCCATATGTGTCCCGTCCTTTCAGCAACCATTAATATACCATGAATTCTATTCAAAAGACAGTAAGGTAGCCCTATTTTCATTTTTTTGATAAACTGTTTCCATGAATATACAAAAAGAATGGGAACGTATTCGCGCATTTTTAATGAAGTACACTAACTGGATTGCCTTGTTCGTCTTTGGTTTGATGTGCTTAATCATCTTCGTGTCGCTGTTTAACTCCCCTAAACATACATATTCGGTTATCGATTATGACCATCCGGAATCCGGTCCGATTGACACCTTTGATCATTTTTTATTTGCGGAATCCAAAATGTATACCACCGAAGGTGACCGCATTGTGGTTGTCGATTCCAGCGGTAAGGTACTGGCTGCCAAAAACGCAGTAGTGAGTTTAAAAAATAATCAGGAAGATCATATCGTTCATTTCACCAATAAATACACCAAGGTGGATGAAGTGGTCAATGGAGATTATGCGGCCGATGCTTTGTATCTTGATACCAGTGCCGATGGTTCCCGCATCCTTTTTGAGATTGCCGGAGTGCAGGGATGGGCTGATGCCAAAGATGTTGAACTCGTATTGTATACAGAAGACTTACAGTTATCTTATTACTACCGATATGAAAACTCGCTTGTTCACTGTATATCCCAGGATATGAATGAAGATGTCCATACATCGTATTCCATTGGTCCCTGCCCGAAATATGTGAAAGAAGATGTGATTTACTATTCTTATAACGGACATTGGTTCTATGATGACTTTTATGAAATGTATTTGGATAAGCAGTCAGGCTCTCACCAGCACGCAGTGAATCAAATTGCCCATTATTGTTTTTATCAATATCTTCCGTATCGAAGCTATACCGAATTAACACCGGATGATTTTAATAATCACATTACGGAAATGACCGGAATCGTATCTTCCGATCAATCTGTCTTGTACAATTCGGGCTATATATTTATTGATATCCAAAACCAAACCGGAGTCAATGCGGCAATGATGTTTGCCTCTGCAGTAAATGACAGCGGATACGGTCAAAGCGAACTGGCCATTTCCAGCAACAATATTTTCGGTCATCAGGTGTATTCCCGAGAAGGCGGAGCGGATGGACGATACAATTCTCTGTATGACTGCATTTACCAGCATGCCTATTATTTTGTACAGGGAAACTATTCCAACCCTTCATCGGACACCTACCACGGTTCCTGGTTTGGTGATAAAGATTCCGGCATTGCCTTAACCTATTCCGGAGATCCTTACTGGGGAGAAAAAAATGCCTCCATCTACTACCAAATTGACAGGCTGGCCGGTATGAAAGACTATAAAGAGTACAAAACGATGACATTTAGAACCAATCACGATATTGTTGTTTACTCCGATCCAAAGAATAAAAACGAATTGTACCGCTATCAATCCGGAGAAACGGTAAGCTTTATTATTTTGGGTGAGGAAGGCTCATGGTATAAAATCTACAGCGAGGTACCTATCACCAACTATAAAGCCGATCCAACCGCACAATATATCGAAACGATTGCGTATATAAGAATCAAAGATGTCGTATAAATAAACGCTGAGGACTATTCATCATCCTCAGCGTCTTCTTTTTCGCTGTTATCCAAACGATAGCGCAGGATATATTTTTCTACATCCTTAATCATTTTAGTTGCCTTGCGTTTGGTATTGATTTCTTTTAACTTTGTAAAGTGATCTTTTTTCTTAGTCGTGCGGACTTCGCTGTAAGTCACTTCACATTCTTCTTCACCTAACTCTTCAAAATGGTATGTAATCGTTACACGGTCAATCTCTGTAGAGAATGTAGCCTGATAATCCAGAGGTGGCTTGAACTGGCTGATACGAACGGTAATACCTTCTCCTTTGCCTCCGCGCTGTACGGATTTTTTATTGTATCGGTAGCCACGGCTGATTTTTGTGATAGGAACCTTTTTTCCGGTATGGGTTTCAATATCATTCAGTAAAGAATCCTCTATATAATCAAAAAACTGTCGTGCACTCACGTCTAATTTCAATTTGACTTCCATAGCTCTCTCCTCGCTTATGTACTGTATTATAGCACAATTATTCAAAAGTTGAGTTATAATCAAAATATGTATATTGACAGCCACTGCCACATCACGTGTGACCAACTTTACTCCGATCTTGATCAAATTCTTGAAAGAGCCGAAGATATATCCGGCTTTTTGATCATGTGTACAAATGAAGAGGAATTTAAAAGGGCTCTGCCGCTTCGTAAAAAAGATCATCGTTTTAAAATCGCATGGGGATGGCATCCGCAGGATGTATTATCTGTTGATGAAAAAGATATAGAGCGCTTGGAACAAAACGCCCATCTTTTAGATTGCCTTGGCGAAATCGGATTGGATTATTATCGAGACGCTTCCAATAAGGAACTCCAAAAAGAATTATTCATCCGACAGATTCATATCGCCAATCAATACAATTTACCGATATCGATCCATATGCGTCAGGCAACAAAGGATACTCTTGATCTCTTAAAAGAGCATTCTAATACAAAAATAATTTTCCATTGTTTCTCCGGAAGCAGAGAAACGATGAAAGAATGTCTAAAGCTGGATTCCTTTATTTCCTTTGGAGGACCTGTAACCTTTAAAAATGCCAGACATGCACCGGAATGTGTAATAGAGTGTCCTATATCACGATTATTAACAGAAACCGATTCTCCTTATCTGGCACCGGAACCGGTAAGAGGTACACAAAATGAACCATCCAACGTGCGCTTTATTGCCAAAAAAATAAGCCGGCTGAAGGACTTGGATGAAGCCACTTTCTGCCGGCAGATTTCTGATAATTTCTATTCTATTTTTAAAGATTTGTAGGCATCGATTTGATTGCCAACCAAAATCGTATCCGACTGTAATACAATAGGGCGTTTGACCAGCATACCATCCGTTGACAGAAGATCAATAATCTGTTCGGTGGTCATGGTTAGACGCTTTTCTTTTAGATTCAGCTCCCGATATAGTTTACCGCTGGTATTGAATAATTTATCCGGAGATATACCTTTATCAATCCAGTTTTGAAGCTCCTCTTTGGTAGGATTATCAGTCTGAATATTTCGATATTCAGCTTCAATCCCCAATTCCTGTAATGCCTTATATGCCTTACGGCAGGTAGAGCATTTCGGATATCCGATAAAGAGTGTTTCCATATTAATGATGGATAGAATCAGCTAATGCAGCAGATAAAGAAGACTGGTTTTCTACTGCAGAGATAACAGCTGCCATCAATGGAGCAATCGATAATACAACCATCTTATCGTATTCTTTTTCTTTATCAGTTTGTGTAATAGTATTTGTACAGATAAATTCAGTTAAACCGCTGTTTTTCAAACGCTCGATTGCCGGTCCGGATAATACACCGTGTGTACATGCTGCATAAACCTCTTTAGCACCTTTCTGCTTCAACATCTGAATTCCGGATACCAGCGTTCCTGCTGTATCTACCATATCATCAATAATTACTGCAACCTTGCCTTCGACATCACCTAAAAGGTTCATCGCAACTGCTACGTTTGGACGTGGGCGTCTCTTATCGATAATAGCTAACGGAGCTCCCAAATAGTCAGCTAAGCGGCGGGCACGAACGGTTCCACCATGGTCCGGGCTTACAACAACGATATCATCTAAATTCTTTTTCTTGAAATATTCACCGATTAAGCTGTTTGCGGTAATATCATCTGTCGGGATATTAAAGAATCCCTGAATCTGAGTGGCATGTAAATCCATCGTAACGACGCGGTCAGCACCTGCAGTTTCCAATAAGCTTGCGACAAGCTTTGAAGAAATTGGTTGACGTGGTGCAGCTTTACGATCCTGACGTGCATAACCGAAATAAGGGATAATGCAGTTGATGGTGGCAGCAGAACCTCTGCGGCATGCATCGATTCCGATCAAAAGCTCCATCAAGTTGTCATTTACCGGTTTGCTGGTGGACTGAATAAAATATACGTGTTTTCCACGAACTGATTCACCGAGCTGAACTAAAATTTCTCCATCCGCAAAATGATTTACATCACATTTTCCTAAAGGAATATTTAATTCTTTACAAATGTCCTTAGCTAACTGCTGGTTTGATGATAAAGCGAATACGATAGTGTTTTCCATTCTTTTTTCTCCCTGTTCTTTTATCTTTCTATAATTACTGTGTTTGGATCGATTGTTGTTCCTGATTTTACTGTCGTATTTTTTAAATACGATCCAGGCAGGATTTCAACAAAATCTTCAATCACGGAATTACCTAAAACCTCTACATTTGGATGAATGATGACATCATGGCCGATCTTTACATCTTTGCCGATGACGGTTCTTTCCGGGTCAACAATCTGGACTCCGTTTTTCATCCAATCAATATTAATTTTATGCTGCATCCATTTATAGGCTCGATTCAATTCAACACAGTCGTTAATGCCCATGACCTCATCCCGGTCTTCAATAATACTGGCATTGACCGTTTTTCCTTTGGATACAAGAATTTTAACCATATCTGTCAAATAATACTCTTTTTGAGCGTTATTCGGCTTTAACTCTTTAATATATTCAAACAATTCGCGGTTTTTGAAACAATACATACCGGCGTTGATTTCTCTGATTTCTCTTTGTTTTGGAGTACAATCCTTCGCTTCAACAATTGCTTCCACTGTTCCGTTTTCATTACGGACAATTCTTCCGTAATGAGCTCCATCCTCCAGAACAGCACTCAACAATGTGAGCGATGCGTTTTCGTTATCTTTATATAGCTTTTCTAAAGTTTCCGGCTGGATGCATGGTCCATCTCCATTAATGATGAGTGTGTCCCCATCTGCATCTGCCAGCTGTGTACATTGCATAACTGCATGACCTGTTCCTAATTGAGGCTCCTGAAGCGCAAATTCAAGTTCCGGAAAAGCTTCTTTAATCGATTCGGCCTGATAGCCGACAACGACTACGATTCTTTCAACATTGACAGCTCTTAAAGCATCAATAATATATGCCAGCATGGGACGGTCAATAATCGGATGCATCAATTTACTCAGTTCCGATTTCATCCGGGTTCCCTTACCGGCAGCCAATACAATCGCATTTCTCATACAATCACCCGACTTCCTTTTACCATTCTAACAAAAAATCAATTACTATTAAACAAAAAACGGAGAAGTCTCCGTTTTTATTCTTCATCTAAGGCGTTTAGCTTCTCCTGCAAAGGAGTAATTTGATTTACATAATAATTAACATCTGCCTGGGCAGCATCAAGATCGCTTTGCGCCTGATTTAAAGCACTTTGGGCACTTTCTAAATTAGAAAGCAGAGTATTTAAATCATATGTCGCAATTAATTCTCTGTTAATACGAATCTGCGCTTCGATTTCCGATTTTTCATCTTCCGATGCCCCATCTAAGCGTCCTTCCAGCTCCGCAATCTCAACATTGATTCCGTCAACTGCACTTTGCGCATTGGTATATGCAGTATTGGCCGAATCAAATTTCGCCTGAGCTTCATTATATGCAGTCTGAGCCTGCGCCAAAGTTTCATTTGCGGTATTCAAGCCGCTTTGATATGTTGCGATTTCTTCTTTCAGTTTTGCCTTTTCTTCTGCCTTCTTTGTATTGTTGTTGGTGGAATCTGTCTTAGTTCCGGATTTTGCTTTCGCAAGCAGAGTATCAAATGAACTTCCTGCCTTTTCTTTTAGGATCTCGTTGATCTTTTGTTTCTGATCATCTGTCATTTGATTATACTTCTGCTCATATTCGGTAATCCGTGCCTTCTCCTCATCGGAATAGGTATCGTAATTTTCTGCCCATTCTTTTAATTCGTTGTAATACTCATTGCTGTCGGAAGAAATAATTTCATTTTGAAATAAATTCCAAACAAACCGACCGGCGCCGAATATCAATGCACATCCAACAATAACCGCCAATACAATCATGGCAACTCTGCCTATTGTCTTTGATTCGTCATTTGATTTTCTTTTTATATTTTTGACCTGCTTTTCTTTTGATGTATCCTCAAGCAGTTCTTTGATCTTATTGTCGCTAATCACAACTGTTTTGTTCGAACCATCCGTGGTCGACATTTCTTCCGGTTTCCATACCGCCGTCATTGTCTTTTCAGCTTCCGATATCGCAGCTTGCGACTCTTCTATAACCACCCGGGTATCCCCATAACCCGGCTGTATTGTAGCTGTCGCCGTCTCATCGATTGTCGAACCGGTATTCAAAGGTTCAATTTGAACAGTAGCATCTGGACTTGAAACAACCTCAGGTTCAATTTCTGCCTGGATTTCTGACTCACTTCGTTTATCAGTTCGACTCAATTTATCTTTTTGGAACTGATCCATCTTAATGTTTAATTCCGTTTTCCCTATATACGAATCCAGCAATTCCGAAATTTCATCGCTTTGATTATTTCTTGCCATATTGCCCCCCCTTTCGTGAATAGTTTACCAAAAGGAAGACCTTTTTTCTATACTTCTTCTTTCTTTATATAACCATGCAGGATGGGCACATAATAAAAGCACCTTTTTAGGCTTTAAAAGCTTACATGCCCGCTTCAGCGTATTCCCTGTTGTACATACATCATCCACCAGGAAGATCGGCTTATTTTCTAAAGGATATAAATTCTTACGATACAATACATCCTTTATTTTTTCTCTCTCTTTTCCGATTTTATTATTCTGCTTCCAATCGGAATTCTTATACAGGGGAGAATGGAATTCAATATGATGCGCTTCTAACATCTCTTTTAAAGGTTCAAATCCTCTCTCCATCCTTTTGGCATCCGAACTGCATAAGCCGCAGATGCAGTATTTCCTTTGACAATTTTGAAGTTGATCTGTGATCTCTTCAAAAAATACAGGCGCTAATACAATATCTCTTTGCTCCTTGAAGCGAAAGAGCAGCCTTTCAAGCTGTTCGGTATATTCATATAGAACATGCCATTCAATTCCTTCAATACGATATGTAGTTTTACAGGGATGAAAGATCTTCCGGCAGTTTTCGCAGATCGGATAGGGATTGATCATAAAATCAGAAATCTCATGAAATTCATTTAAGTCTTTTTGACATATCAAACAGGTTCTTTCTTTCGGATACCATAACGAGTTAATCTTAAATTTCATTTTTTTGTGCATTCATCCTTTCTATCTGACTGACACATTGATTTAATGCAGAAGACCTGCTTTTACACAAGGCAAGACCTACTCCGGAAGGATCCTTAAACGTTCTTCCGATACGTCCGAAGATCTGAATCAGACTGGCGGTGGTAAATACGCTGTGGTCGGCCTGATATACGATAACCTGGACACTTCCTACCGTAATTCCCCTTTCCAGAAGCGTCGTACAGACAAGAACATCCAAATCGTGTTTTCGAAAGCCAGTCATAATCTCATCTTTGTCATCGGATTGGGAATGAATCGGCTTACTTCGAACAAATATGCCAAGAAGATACGATAACCATAAGCTGTCTTCTTTTCGGGGCACAAACACCAATACCTGTTTCCCTTTTCTTTTCCAATAAATACATCCGATCAATATGATCATCACCTGTATAAATACAGATACCGGTATGACTTTAGGAACAACTAAATCATGACCGTGCGGTCTCTCAAATAATTCGATCAAAACCATCTTCCCTGATTCGATGGCTTCCATATTTTTTTCATCCGGCGTTGCGCTTAAATACAGTTTCTGTCCGATTGACGCTAAATCTACAATGTTCTCCAATACCTCGTTTCCCGCAAAAGGAAAGGCATCCACTTCATCTAAAATTAATAAATCGAAGGCATAAGGATATCGATATAATTGATGCATGGTACAGACGATGATATCACCATCGGTATCATCGGTATATCCTTCAGCTACCGCAACTACCTTTAATTCCGGAAACGCCTTTTTTAAGCGGTCTGCGATCTCGAGTACAACCTGTCTGCGGCTGATCGCAAAGGCGACCTTTTTTCCATAAAACAGATAATAACAAATACTTTGAAATGTGATTTCTGTTTTGCCGGGCACCGGTGGATGCATAGACAAATACATCCTTACCCTGTTTTAAATTTGACAGAACCTTTTGGGAAACATAAGCCTGGTGTTTCGTTAACTGATAATCCATTTGCGGTTTGCCTTTCCATATGCGATGTGACAATACAGCAGGATGGATATGATCTCCTACATTAATTCGCGAAAACGCAATACACCTTCGGCAGTACCAGATTCCTTTATCGTACGCAAAATAGCGAATATCTTCATTTTTACATCGAGGGCATCTCATATTTACTAATACGAAAAAAACGGCAATGCGGACGCATTGCCATCTTATTTTATTCATTAAATTTTCATCGCTGTCTCATACGCTTTCCAAATTACTGTACGAAGGTTTCCTACACGATCACAATCACCGACCAGGTATGCGTTTTTCTTTTTCAGCGTTGCCAATGGTGCCGGCAGATAGCCGGTCGATGCGATTACAGAATCACATGGAATGATAATTTCTCCATCTTTTCCTTCACATACGATTTCATTATCACGGATTTCTTTCAGTTTTGTTTCCAGATATACCGGTACCTTTTTCCATGCGAAGTATTCACGCAGATAAGAAGAATTCGCAAGACAAACACCTTTCTGCTTCACCAAATCATCTAACATTTCTACAATAATTGGTTTTTTACCCTGCAGATACAGCTCATAGGCGATCTCGCAACCGGTTAGTCCACCGCCGACTACTACCACTATCTGACCTACTTCTTTTCCTCTTAAATAATCGCAGGCTTCAATCATCTTTTCATTGCCTTTGATGGAATTCATGCGTCTTGGAGTAGATCCGGTCGCAACAATAACTGCGCCATCCCCAAATTCCAGAATCGATCGTACTTCATAATTGTAGTGGATTTCTATACCCATCTTTTCCATTTCACGCCGATACCAAGCCAATAATTCCCTTAATTTGCCTTTGTATGACTCTGCAGAAGCAGGGATAAAGGTTCCTCCCAATACATCACTTTTCTCGTAGATAATCGGCTTATGACCTCTTAATTTAAGTACGCGGGCTGCCTCCATTCCACCGATTCCGCCACCGACTATATGTACTGTCTGCGGCTTATCGGTTGGCTTGATATAGTGTTTATTTGTCTGCATCGTTTCGGCATTCACTGCACATCTTGCCAAATGCAGGGAATCCATCAAATCCTGATCGTTAGGAACCCCTTTATAATGGCACATGTTGAAACATCCGTTATGACATAAGATACATGGGCGAATATCTTCTTCACGCTCATCTATAAGCTTGGTAACCCATTCTGTATCTGCCAAAAACTGACGGGCAAATCCGGCTCCGTCGAGTTTTCCTTCCTCAATGGCCTTAGCGGCAACTTTAGGATCAACTCGTCCCGCACACACAACCGGAATATCGCAATAATTACGGATATGGATCACATCATCCAAATTACAGTTTTCCGGCATATAAATCGGCGGATGTGCCCAATACCATGCATCATAAGTTCCGTTATCGCAATTAAGCATATCGTAACCGGCATCCTGCAGATATTTTACGGCGCGTTCGCTTTCTTCCATGTCACGTCCGACCTCTTCAAATTCTTCTCCCGGAAGTGCTCCCTGACGGAATCCTTTGGTCTTAGAAAGGATACTGTAACGAAGGGATACCGGGAAATCCTTTCCACATACTTCCTTAATTGCCTGTACAATCTCTACCGCAAAACGATAACGATTCTCAAAGGATCCACCATATTCATCCGTGCGGTGGTTTACATATTTAAGGGTAAATTGATCCAATAAATATCCTTCGTGGACCGCATGAATTTCTACACCGTCTACACCTGCATCTTTAAGCAGCTTTGCGGTTTTCGCAAAGGCTTCGACAAACTCATGAATTTCATCTTTGGTCATAGCTCGGCTTGGAACTTTATCACTCCATCTGTTCTGTGATGGAGATGCAGTGGCGGTAATTTTATCCAAATCCATAAATGGCTTGGATACAGCTCTTAACACCTTATTGGAATATAATTTTTCCATCATTTCGGAGATAGTAAAGCTGCGTCCAAATCCGGCTGTTAATTGAACAAACAGCTTCGCTCCGGTTTCATGGAACTTCGGCATCCATTTTGCCAGATCGGAATACATCTTCTTATTTTCATACAGCCATTCCCCACCCATCGGGTTATAGACCGGCTGACATCCCGGCAGCACCAATCCGACATTATTTTTTGCGACATTATATATAAACTCGGCTCCGGCTTTGTCAAAATGGTTCTTTTCCATCCATCCAAACAGATCGGTACCTCCCATGGATGTCAAAACGATTCTATTCTTGATTTCGCAATTCCCTATCTTCCATGGTGTAAACAGGGCTTCATATTCTTTTTTCATCTTAATCCTCCACGTGTATTTCTTGATTTCATCATACCAAAAAAGCCCGTAAAATGAATTACGAGCTCAATTATTCCTGTTACTTAGTACCCAGAGATCCCGGTCTATGGATCCATTCCTTATCGGTGTCTTCCTTGATATATAAACGGATGATTGTCTTACAATCCGCACAAAGATCGGCATAAACCTGAGCAACCCCTGTAAAAATACCCGCTGTCGTATATTTTAATCCAACATTGCCGGTCTCTGACGATTTTCCCCAGGCAATATCCGTTTCAATCCTTTCGCTTCCACAATAAGGGCATTTCATAATTATCCACTCCTTTTTGTATTATTATATCCTAAAAAAAAAGTTCGCATGCTGAGATACGAACTTTATAATCTAGCCTTCTTTACGTTCCGAAAGAATTTTCTTTAGACTGGAAATACGAACACAAAGTGTAAAGATTTCCAGAGCTGCTTTTAAATCTTCGATGCTTGGATATGTCGGTGCAATACGGATATCTGTATCGTATGGATCATATCCATATGGCCATGTAGCACCGGCCGGTGTAATCTTCACGCCTGCCTTTTTAGCACGGGCAACGATATCCTTTGCACATCCTTCCAAAGAATTAAACATGATGAAATATCCACCTAAAGGTTTAGTCCATGTTCCAATCTGTAATTCTCCAAGATCTCTATCCAAAATATCTTCTACCAATTCAAACTTCGGACGGATGATATCAGCCTGCTTACGCATATGTTCTACCATTCCGTGGATATCTCCAAAGAATCGTACGTGACGAAGTTGGTTTACCTTATCATGACTGATTGTTTGATACTTCAAATGTGTCACAAAGTCTTCCATATTGTTTGGGCTGACTGCCATTGCCGCAATACCACTTCCCGGGAAGGTAATTTTAGATGTAGAGGCAAATTTATAAACTAAATCCGGATTACCGGCACGTTTACATTCCGCTAAGATTTCAATCACATTATCCTGCTTGTCATCATATAAGTGATGAATACCATAGGCATTATCCCAGAAAATACGGAAGTCTTTAGCTGCCGGATGTAGTCTTGCCAAGCGGCGTACCGTTTCATCGGAATAAGTAATACCCTGAGGGTTGGAATACTTCGGTACACACCAGATACCTTTGATACCTTCATCTGCGCTTACTAAGCCTTCTACCATTTCCATATCCGGTCCGGTTGGTGTCATTGGTACCGGAATCATCACGATGCCAAAGTATTCGCACATCGCAAAGTGTCTGTCATATCCCGGAACCGGGCAAAGGAATTTTACTTCCGGAAGCTTGCCCCATGGGGTATTTCCCATAATACCATGTGTCCAGGCACGGCTGATCGCATCAAACATCACATTTAAGGAAGAGTTTCCGTAAATAATAATATCTTTTGGATTGTTTTCCATCATATCGCCAAGTAATTGACGAGCTTCTTCAATACCGGTTAACTGACCGTAGTTACGGCAATCCGTTCCATCATCACAAGTCAAATCAGAGGAAGAATCCAATACATCCATCAACCCCATTGAAAGATCAAGCTGTTCCTGGCTCGGTTTTCCCCGGCTCATATCTAGATTCATTCCCTGAGCCTGAATTTTTTTATATTTTTTCCTTAAAGTTTCGAGTTCTTTATTTAACTCTTCATTTGTCATTTCGATATAAGGTTTCATCGTTCTACCTCCTGTTTCCAATGTAAATATAATACCGTTAAATTAAAAATTTTCAAACGATTTATGTAAAATTGTTACATCATATTCAAACAAATCATTTTTATCGATACAAAACAACATTCAAGAATATGAACACAAAAAAAGATACCCGCAGCTTATAAAGCTTTGGGGATATCCTTGACCAACACTATGACACTCTCATCGAAGAATATGATCGGGGAATCACGCCTGACAAACTAATAGATTTCCGTGCTCAGGCACTTTACTTTTTTACTTTTTGGAAAAACCATAAGGATTATGCCTTATTGTTAGAGAAAAGCGGGATGTTATATATGTTAATGGACCGGTTCCATCTATATCTGGATAACACTTCAATTAATTAATATGACACGTCGCTTTCAAATGAGCAGATTTATGCGGATGCCTATGTAGCCGGCGGTTTATGGATGATCTTACAGACCTGGTTAAGAGGTGGTTTTAAAGAAAATCCTGAACAGCTGGCGGATATCTTTGGACGCGTTTCTTCCCTCCAAAGAAATGATAAATAAAAGTGCAAAAGAGCGCTTATATATAAAACGCTCTTTTAATCCTTCCAATTAAACACTATTTAAAGAAAGCTAAAAATGAAAACTACATTCTTCCTAACAATCCCTTGGCTCGCAAAATCATTTGGTATCCCCATGAGTGATAAAGCGTCTCATATTTCATGCGCCAACTTTCCTTTTCCGCCATAAGGGATGCATTTTCTTTTTTTAGCTTTTCATTCTCTGTTAAAAGTCGGGCCTTTTCCATTTGAGTGAGACGAAGGGCTTCCTCAGTTTCTCTGATCAATTTTTCATATTGGTTCGTTTTCTGTTCGCTCATTTTATTGTCTCCTCTAATTTAACTAATTCTTTCCAATAATAATCCGGGCCTACTCTTTCAAAAACTGCACGATTGACTTCCCGCATCATATAACCTAAATTGGTCGCCTCCAAAGAGGCGTATTGTGTTGACATCACAACTCCGGTAAAGTAACCCATTTCCTGTAAAAGTAAAGGCATCAACATATGAACAACAAAATCTTCAATGCCGGAAATATCATATGTTTCCATAATTTGAATCAACAACTTGGAACGGATCCAAAAACTCCCTGTCCAGGAATACACAGGCTGGGCAGCACTTTTGCGAACCTGCACCCGCAAGCCTAGTTTTTGACAGACTTCCTGCAGTTTTTCATCATAGCCGGCTCTTCCATCCTGAACCTTTTCATAATAAATACCGTGGTTAGGAAGCGGTGGCACCAGCATACCCAATCTTTCGTTTTGAATAAATTCTTCCATCAAATTACCGACTAATTCACCACTTCCGCAAAGATTTTCCATATCTCTGTAGATTAGGGAAACCCCATTGGAGTATGGTTCCCATTGTTTTGGATCCAATAGATTTATAAAAAACACATATGAATACTTACCGCATGACATAGCTGCCTGCTTTAAAGCATCGGATAAAGATCCTTCTACATACAGCCACTCCCATTTAGCAGGTAGATTTTTCTCATATGATACGTAAAATAGATCAAAAAGTATTTTCGGTCCATGGACTACTATTAAAGCTTCTGCATCCGAAAATTCATGCTCGGTTGTCATAGAATCCGGGAAAAATCTTAAATGTAGGGTTTGTGTAATATCTGCCAAATTTTCCAATCGCAAAATATTATCCCACATTAAATTCATATCAAATGCTTCCGGATGTCTCTTTAACCATTCATAAGCATAAGCAGAAGCTTCTCCTGCAGTTTTATCGATATACTCTAAATAGTCGGTATAAAACACCCGTCTTTTGATGATGGGACAATTCTTTTTCTCAAGCAGCCGGTCAATCCCATAAATGCCCGGGAAATAATGAATTCCCTCCAAAAAATCCGAATCTGTATAAGTATCATATACATATCCCAAATCACTGAATGTTTTGGTGAAGATAGTTTCATATTTAACTACGCTTTCCTGACGAGATGATGGATTGGGAAGGTTAAAAATAAAGTTCCGATATGCCCAACTGTTAAAAAGCGATCTGCGCATCGCAATAAAATGCGAATTCAAATGCTCCGGCATATATCCCCATGGATATACATCGCCATATGGATCGTTAGGCATCTTATGATGTTTGGTGATTCCCCAGAAATCGATATCTCTTTGATCCATTGTTTCAAACATTGTATGAAAAGAATCCTTCATCACAAAAAAGGTATAATTCAACAATATAACTTCCTCGAATGTCGAAAGCGTCTTCCATCCCAGATAAAAGAGAATTTCCCGATAAGCACCTACATCAAAACCTTGATTCACTCTTAGAATGACTTCGTCGGTATATTCTTCCAATTTTGAAAAACTTTCCGGCTTCACCCATCCGTTACAAACCACTATCAAATTATTGGTTTCCGGACGAAGCTGTTTCAACAATTCCAGAAAATAGGTATCAACGATTCCGTCACGATCATAGAATAAGACAATGATGCATCTTTTTTCTTTACCGTATTTTACCAGCATATATGTCTCTCCTTTCTTCCGTGATCAATGCCGTATCCTCCAAACCTGTTCAAGGAATGAACTCCATCCGGTTTTCTCTCCGCTGATGTTTGTGATATTGCGTAAATGATAATTCCAATTATCCACCTGAATTTTTGCCCAGGTATCGGACATAATTCCTCCGGTATAGTAACCGCTGTTTTGCACGACAAAAGGGAACACCCTCTCTAATCCGTGAAGGATCGTACCATCAACCGCAAGCGGTTCCTTTGGAAAATCGCTTTCCTTCCAGAGGCGTTCAAACATGCTCTTAATGGCATCTGTTCGTATCCAGCACATCGATCCAATCGGTGCGGATGGTTCTTTATCTTGGGAGATTGGCACCTTTAATCCGAATTGATTGGCTAACGCTTTTGTAGCTTCAAAATTAGGCCCCCATTCTCCCAGACCGGTTGTCGGATAATAAGGTCCATGTAAAGGAACCGGTGGCACCAACATACCTAAACGAGGATGCTCCATAAAGAGGGTTATCACATTTTTTATAAAAGCTTCACTTTCCATAAGGCACGCAAAGCACTGCCTGCACCACGATTCTCCGATTGACATCGGTTCTAACTGTGCCACCTTCTTATCGTGAACTTTTAAAATAAGATCATAAGACTCTACTACATCTTTACAATACAGAAAAAAAGGACCTAAATCTCTTCCGCGATTTCCGGTAATGCGGTAATCTACCACATGGTTTTTCCCCAGCATTTCAAAATAAGGTTTCACCTGATTAAGTGTCTTTATGTCCGGTACAGTTATAAAACAATCAATCGATTCCGGAAGATTCATGGCATAGTTTGCGCAGATTTCTGCCTGGTCGGGATAATAAATATGCATGATCATGGCCGTTTTGGGTTCATTTTTGTACTCATGTTGTTTGATATGTTTGGATGTTAATACGTAATTTAGATGCATCCGCTTTCGGATATCAGCCATATTTTCGGTACGAAGCATATTTTGGCATATTAAGTCGGTATTATATTCTGTATGATCTCTTATATAACAAAAAGCTTCCGGAACGGCTTCTCCGGTGGAGCGTCCCATCGCCTCATTATAATCGTGAAAAAAAGATCTTCGCTTAATGATAGGACATCGCAGCTTTTCAATAAGATATCTTGGGAAGTCCCGCAACGAATCCATTGTATAACCTTCAAGAGCTGCCGTATCGCAATATACTGCCCAACGGTATCCTTTTTCTTCCATTGCCTTGGTAAAAACTGCCTCGTGGCGTTCCACTGCCTGGGTATATGTCTGAATATCTTTAAGCGATGCCCACCAGTTTTTAAAATCATCGGTTTGTATAAAGCGTTTGCGATAAACTTGGAAGTACGACTGAATATGTTGTGGTACGCAGTTCAATTTTTCAAATCCAAAAAGATCAGTAGGAGCTCCATGGAAAGTTGTGATACCCCAAAAATCCAAATCTCTTTTCATCATGGCATCAAACATTTCCTGAAAAGGATAAATCGGTCCGAATACGGTCGTATTGCACAATACAACCTCATCATATGTGGATAATACATCGTACCCTTCTGCCTCCATACCTTCCCGCCAGCCGGTTATATCCAAACCGGTATTTTCACGAATCTGTACAACATCAGCCAAAGAAGATAACTTTTCCACCCCTTCCGGACAGATATCTCCGTTCACAATGACACGAATTCTTTCCGCCACACATCTTAGTCCCTGCAGAAATACTTCAACATATGGATCAACAATCCCGTCCGCATCATAAAACACACAGAGTACACATCGTCTAAATGTGCTGTCTTTTTGGCTATAAACCATTATCCATCTCTCCTTTTTGAGCGTTCTTTAGAATTTTATCAATCTTCTGCCGGTCTCCCCAAACGATTCTATTGTCATATACCCGGCTTGGAAAAGCCCCGTATTCAAGGCAAATATGCAGGTTATTTTCGTGAATAAACCGTTCTACACAATCGGAAATTCTTTCGGGATATCCTGAACAAATCTCAATAATGCCGGTAACTTGATTCTGTACAACAGCCTTGGCAATATATTGACAGTATTTTTCATACTCCAAAAAGTCAAACGAAGCTTCTCCGGTAGTAAAGGGAAACGTTTTTCTCCCTTCATATTCCGCCTGCATGATCTTTGAAAAGATAGAACTTCCATCATAGTCTTCACTTACAACATAAAACCCGCGAAGCCAAAGAAAAACTTTATTGTATTGCGTACAAAGCATTTTGGTTAAACCCTTCAAAGCATTTTTACTGATGCCGTAAGGAGTCATCGGATTACACTGTGTGCTTTCCGTGATCATCCCTTCCCATTGACCTACTTCATGCATACTGCTCATCACCGCTATTGTTTGAAAATTGGACTCTGCCGCCTTTTTTAAGAACATATAATGTTTCGGAAGATCTTCAATATGCGTATCACTCTCATGTTGAAATCCATTTCTCCATGCCATATGTAAAAGGACATCCGGTTTATTGAAATAACTCCACGAATCCTGAACATCAAAAATATCACAAGGATATAATGATGCCCTTTCATCTACCTTATTGACATTTCGGTCCGCTGCAGCCACTTCATATCCCATATCCAACAATTTCTTTACAACACCTCTGCCAAGAAATCCATTGGCACCGGTTACCAATATACGCATATCTTTCTCATTCCTTCCAATCGAATTAACACATCGTTTTAGATTCATTACGGTATGCACCGTCTTTACGACAACTATACAGCCTTTTTTTATTATAATGTTTTATAATGACTGCTTTCAATGAATTCTTTGTACCTATATACTACAAAATAAACCCCCTTGAGATTTCAAGAGGGTTCATAATTTATTATTTTTTATACGCTACAATTGTTTCATAAGGACGAAGTGTCATCGTGTTATTAAGCGCTGCATCTGTATAGTTGGACAGGAGAATCTCATAACCATCCAGATCAAGTGTAATTTCTGTTTCTTCACCGTAGAAATTATTGATGCATACAAGACTTTCTTCATTCCATTTTCTTTCGTAAGCATACACGCGCTCATGCTCTTGAAGAAGCGGAATGTACAAACCATCTTGAATAACTATCATCTTTTTGCGCAGCTGAATCAACTTCTGATAGAATTTATAAATCGAATCCGGATCTTCCAATGTATTCTTTACATTGATTTCCTTATAGTGGTCTGCAGACTGTAACCATGGAGTCACATCGGAGAAACCACCGTTTTCACTGTCATCCCAAGGCATCGGAGTACGGGCATTATCGCGGGATCTTTCCTGCAAAATATGGATTACCTCATCTTTATCCAATCCCTGCTTAATCAAAACATCGTAAATATTTGTGCTTTCAACATCTCTGTATTGGCTGATATCCGTAAAATAGGCGTTTGGCATACCGATTTCTTCACCCTGATAAATATATGGTGTACCACGCATCATATGAATCGCAGCTGCCAACATCTTAGCGCTTTCCTTACGGTACTTTTTATCATCCCCGAAACGGGATACTGATCTTGGTTGATCATGACAGTTCCAGAATAAGGACATCCATCCATCCGCATTCTGAGAATTTTCTTCAATTTCACAGAAGATTCGCTTCATCTCCATGAAATCTGCCGGCTGCAGCTGCCATTTTTTCAGATCTTTATAGTCTACCTTTAAGTGCGCAAAGGTAAATGTCATATCTAATTCTTTAGCGCTGCGGATTGTATAAGTAACTGCTTCTTTTAAAGTTGTTGAGTTCAACTCACCAACCGTAATCGATTTCTCATCATCGCCAAAAGTATTAACATTCATTTCATGAATATATTCGTGTACTCTTGGACCATCTGCATAAAATTGTCTTCCATCAAAGAGATTTGGATCATCTTCATCCACGGTTGCCTTGGAGATCAAGTTAATAACATCAAAGCGGAAACAGTGAACTCCTTTTTCTCTCCAGAAATTCAGAATATCGAAACATTCTTTACGAACATCCGGATTATCCCAGTTTAAATCTGCCTGAGTCGGATCAAATAAATGCAGATACCATTCATCAAATTTTTCAACATATTCCCATGCCGGACCGCTGAATTTAGACTGCCAGTTGGTAGGAGGAATACCTTCTCCTTTGCCTTTTCTCCAGATAAAATAATTCTTATACTTTTCTTCTCCGGCTAGCGCTCTTTTAAACCATTCATGTTCTGTTGAACAATGGTTGAACACCATGTCGAACATAATCTGGATATTTCTTTGGTCACAGGCTTTGCTTAACTGTTCAAACTGTTCCATGGTTCCGAAAATCGGATCCAATGCTCTGTAATCAGAAATATCATACCCATTGTCTTTCTGAGGAGATACGGTCATCGGGTTAAACCAGATGACATCGATACCTAAATCCTGCAGGTAATCAAGATGCTGCATGACACCCGGGATATCTCCAATACCGTCATGGTTGGAATCCTGGAAAGATTTTGGATAAATCTGATAAATTACCTTATCTTTCTTTAACATAGCTGCTCCTTATCCGAGTTTAATAACGTCTTTATCTTTTGCGTTTACATTTCCTGTCTTTAATAATTCTACAGGAGTTCCGTCTGTAAAGATTACCGGAGTTACAACCGGCTTACCCTGAGAGCGGATGTAATCAAGGTCTACATCAGATAATAAATCACCCTGAATTACGATATCACCCTGCTTAACATGCGGTGTAAATCCTTTACCATTTAATTCTACCGTATCCATACCGATATGGATCAAAATTTCTTTTCCGTTTGCTGCTTTAATTCCATAAGCGTGTCCGGTTGGAAACGCAACGGTAATTTCACCGGAGAACGGTGCATAAATCTTTCCTTCACTTGGATCGATGGCGATACCATCACCCATTGCCTTAGAAGAGAATACCTGATCTTCAACTTCTGTTACCGGCATAATTCTTCCGGATACAGGAACTGCGAATGTTTCGTTCATTTGAGCATCTGTAAATACAGCTTCATCTTCTTCATCAGAATATAATTCGCCGGTTTTCGGATTGATTTTCTTGCGACCGATCATAACTGTTAATACGAACGGTACAACAAGTGCCACTAACATTGCGATTGCGAAGAATACCATGTACTGCGGGAAGATCGAAATGATACCCGGCAAACCACCGACACCAATCGAAGCAGCTGTTACGCTGGATGCGGTAGAGATGATTGCAGCTAAGCAGGATCCGATCATTGCGCAATAGAACGGGAACTGGTATTTCAAGTTGATACCGAACATAGCCGGTTCAGTTACACCTAACCAGCAGGAAATCATAGACGGAATATTTACCTGTTGGGCTTTTTCGTTTTTCTTCTGTAAGTAAGACATACCTGCAACGGCAGAGCCCTGAGCGATATTGGATAATGCGATCATCGGCCATAACATAGTTCCACCTGTAGAGTTGATTAACTGAAGATCAATCGCATTGGACATATGATGCAGACCTGTAATTACTAACGGTGCATAGAATAAACCGAAGATAGCGCCGAACAATACGCGGAAGTTACCGGAAATACCCGCCATCACAAATGCAGATACCCATTCACCGATCTTCCATCCGATTGGACCTAATACGAAGTGAGCTGCCATAACTGCCAACAATAATGAGCAGAACGGAACTAAGATCATCTGTAATACCTGCGGAACGATCTTCTTAAAGAATCTTTCCAGATATGCCAAAGTAAATGCTGCTAAGATTGCAGGGATAACCTGTGCCTGGTAACCAATCATTCTAAAGCTTGCGAAACCGAAGTCCCATACATAGTTTGGTGCCCACGCATCCGCTGCCATTCCGGATACGCCGTATGCGTTTACCAACTGACCGGAAATCAAAGTCAAACCTAATACAATACCTAACATCGGTGTTCCGCCCATTTTTCTTTGAACAGACCAGCAGATACCTACAGGAATACCTGTATGGAATACAGCTTCACCAATGATCCATAAGAATTTATCCAATCCTGCAAGGAAGGTGCCATCCTGTAATACAACAGCTGTTTCCAGAATGTTTCTAAAGCCAAGAATCAAACCTCCGCAGATGATAGCCGGAATTAACGGTGCAAAGATTTCCGCAATGTTGGACATTGCCTTCTGTAACGGTGTCTGATTATCTTTGGCAGCGCTCTTAGCAGCATCTTTGGATACACCTTCAATACCTGCGATTTCTGTAAATTCCTTATAGAAATCGGCTACTTCATTACCAATGATAACCTGAAACTGTCCTGCCTGTGTAAATGTTCCCTTTGCGGAAGGAAGTGATTCAATTTTTTTAACATCCGCCTTTTTCGGATCTGCAAGAACAAAGCGCATTCTTGTAACACAATGTGTTATCGCATTAATGTTTTCTTTACCACCAACATATTCTAATAGCTTGGCGGCATCGTCATGAAACTTTCCCATAACTATCTCCTTTCACTTGTTTATACAAGTTCCTCTGGCAACAATATACCTCAGTTGTTCAAACATGTCAACATCAAAATGCATAATTTGTTTAAACGTGTTGTTTAAATTTTAAAACGTTGTCGAACAAGTTTTATGTTTAAAACCTATTTATTATAATGATACTGGATAATTTGTATCTCTCAAATCCCACATTCATTGGGATGCTATAACAACTTGTTTAAAAAAATTAAACAAGTTGTTGTATTCATATTTGTATGAACAACTTTTTATGATATATTTAATATGCCTAAAGGAGTGATATTATGCCACAAAATAAATACGAACCTATTTATCGTGAAATTCGGAATGATATTCTTTCCGGTCGCTTGTCTTATGGCGATTTTATCCCTTCAGAAAACGAATATGTGCAAAGATTTAATGTCTCCCGCAACACGGTGCGGCGCGCACTATCCATCTTAACAACAGAAGGTCTAATACTGCCACAGCATGGAAGAGGGGTTCAGGTAATCTGGCAGCCTTCTGAAGATCATTCTGTATTTACGGTCGGTGGTATCGAAAGCTTTTCCGAGGCAGCCAAAAGAAGCCACAAAAAAGTTCAAACAAAAGTCCGTACATTCCTGGAAATCACTGCGGATAAAAACATATCCAATTTAACCGGTTTTGACGAAGGAACCGAACTCTACTATATTGAACGAATCCGTATGGTTGACGATAAAGCAATCGTATTTGATACCAATATGTTCCTGAAATCTGAAGCCGAAGGCTTAAATCCAAAAATAGCTGAAAATTCGATTTATCAATTCCTTGAACAAGATTTAGGTATGACTATTACTACTAGCCGCAGACGTGTTACCGCTGAACTTGCCACAGAAAAAGATGAAGATTTATTGTCGCTTGGACATCTAAATTTCGTATTGAATGTGACAGGGCAGGTATTTAACTCTAAAGGAATCATGTTTGAATATACACAATCACGACATGTACCGGATCAGGTATGTTTTGTAGTTACCGCGGTTCGACAGAATATCTAGAAAAACCATGACAAAATCGAAAAAGAAATACTTAAGATGGCTCATTCCCATTCTTGTCATGATCTTTGCCTTTTCTGCCTTTTTGATTTACACAAGTGATTATTATCATGCCAAGCCTGAAGCTTTGGATGCATTGAAATCGGATAATGATGTTACTGTCACAAAGACAGACTACGGATATTTATTTGACGGTCCCTCAAAAAAGGATGCTCTTGTATTTTATCCGGGAGCAAAAGTTGAAGAAGAAGCATACGCAAAGCTGCTGCATCTGTTAGCTAAGGAAGGCATGGATGTATGTCTGGTGAGCATGCCCTTTCATCTTGCGGTATTGGGGCCAAATAAAGCAGATGATGTTATAAAGCTTTATAACTATGAAAACTGGTATATCGGGGGTCATTCATTAGGTGGTGCAATGGCTGCCGATTATGCATCGGACAACGCAGATAAACTAAAAGGTGTCATCCTTCTGGCAGCCTATCCTACCAAACAGTTGGACAAGTCACTCTTAGAGATCAGTATCTACGGATCAAAGGATGGCGTTCTTAACTTAGATAAGGTTGAAGAAGGGAAACAATATGCTCCTGATCAATTCTATGAATATGTCATCAAAGGCAGTAACCATGCCCAATTTGGCAATTATGGAGCTCAAGAAGGCGATCACAATGCCACAATGACATCCGACATGCAGCAGCAGGTAACAGTTGACTTTATCATCGAAAATATACATTAAAAAAATCCTTCGAGTATGCACTTTATGCAAATTCGGAGGATTTATATTGTTACACTTTTTTGCGCATTACACGCCGAATGGCGACAAAGACACCATATCCGATACCGGCAATCGGCCAGACAATCCATGTCTTATGCCATGCGTTTGTCATAAAGCTCCAGCCAAACCATATCACAAGCGTGATTCCCCAATAAATCGTATCCCAATCATCGTTATTTTTCTTTTCGGCTTTCGAAGTGCGGGAATAATCCCCTTCTTCCAGTAACATCTTATATCCATTATCGATGATACTTACACGAACGATATTAAATACACCAATCGCAACCATCACCAACAGAACACAAACCGCCATGGACATCATATAATCGGATTCCGTAAATGTCATTGCGATAAAAACCGGAAGGCAGGATAGAATGCATAAAATAATCCCGATTATCATCGATTTTTCATAGATCGGATGAAACTTCTCCATTTTATCTCTGGCGATACCTTCCACTCCATAGGCAGCATCAATATCCTCTTTTTCAATATCTTCGTATGGCTTAAAGAGCATGGAACTGTTAATAAACAGGGCAACCGCAATTCCCACCAGCACAATTAATATCACAAGACCTATGCCACATGCCTGCATTTCACTCAGTTGAATTTCCCCTTCCTCCTGGGCTGTAGATAAGCCAATCAACGCAATCGGAGATACTATACATAACAGAACACCGATACTGATGCGCTTAGACATGATTTCACGAACTGCCATAAATGCGTTGGCTTCATCCATGGACACCGGCCGCAAAGGAAGATCATATGTCACCTCCTGTACAGGATTTGACTGCTCTTGGTCTATTGTATCCTTTAATAGATAATCTGTGCTCACATCAAATATCTTGGATAGCTCAATAATGCGGTTAATATCCGGAATCGACTGACCGCTTTCCCATTTAGAAATAGACTGACGGCTGACGCCCACCTTCTCTGCCAGATCTTCCTGAGACCATCCGGCCTTTTTTCGTAAATTCATAATCTTATCTGCAAAAATCATTTTGTTCACCTCTCTGGCTTCAAGGTACAATTTTCATCGGTGGAATACTATCAAACCAACTTAGAAATCTGTCAACTGTCAGTTGCACTTAACTTTTTTGACACAATAAGGTCAAAAAGATACTTAAATAATATACCATACAACAATCCAACGACAACATCGATCACACTGTGCTGTTTAAGGAACAGCGTAGAGATACATATGATCACATTTAAAATCATCATAGGCAGTCCTTTTTTCTTTCCGATATATTGATTCCAGATTTTTGTCATAAGATAACACTCGGTAACATGAAGCGATGGACAAACGTTTCGGCTATCATCCACAAAGTATATAAATCGCACCAGTTTCGATAAGATATCATCTCCAATAACTGAAGATGGACGTAAATCAACTGCGGTTGGAAACAGGCAGAATATTGGCAGAGCACACATCATTGAACTAAGTATCAAAGCCATATTTCGAAAGTAAATATCTCTCGATTTTTTAAAATAAAGGAACAATAGAATTCCTGCAATCTCTACAAACCACATACAATAAGGAACGACTGCATATTTAGAGAAAGGAATCCAATCATCAAATACAGAATAAATAAGAATGGCAGGCCGTTGATTGACCTGCTCTATCAGAAAAAAGCCAAATATGTATATTCCATAAAATAATAAAGTATAGATAATTGGATATTTATATATTTGTGCTTTAAGTGTTTTCATAAAACATTTCTCTTTCTTTATAGAATTATCGTTCTATAAACGATTTAATCCTTTCAGCTTCCAGATATCCTTCATTATAAACACGCAGAATTTCATCTTTATTTTTTCCCAATGTATCCATCTCCGGCTTCTTTTCCGGTGAAAGAATCAAAACTTTATCATCTTTTTCCAATTCGATAATTTGATTCAATTGTTCGTTGTATATAAAACTGCGATTTTCAACAGCCCGTTTAATCTTAGGATAAGATCGAATGAATTTTGCCAGCTGTCTATCCCGTTTATTATCTCTAAAATGCGTCTTAGGCAAAGTCAAAATAACAATCACTTTATCGCATCCATCTTGAAAGGCTTTATCAATAGGAATTGGATTCGATAAACCTCCATCAAAATATTCATGTCCATTCAATACATATGCCTGATTAATTCCGGGAATATTACATGATGCCGCAAGAACTCGATAATCGTTTTCTTTTAACGCATCTTTATCAAAATAAACTGCTTCTCCTGTAATGGCATCGGTTGCGACAATAATACAATCCTGATTCGATTCCTTAAAAGATTTATAATCCAGGGGATCTTTACCATCTTCATTGCTGATGGTTGAGTAAATATAGTCTAAATTGGTTAAAGAATGATGTTTGATTCCATTTCTTAAACTTAAAAATTCATTAGAAAGATTGTAGTCGGTATAAAACCGAAGATTACGACCTCTTTGTTTGGCGATATAGGAAACACAATTTGCGCTTCCGGCAGAAATTCCTATACAATACTCCATAACAATGTGATGATCTATACAATAGTCTAATACTCCGGCACCAAACGCTCCTCTATTTCCACCGCCAACATCAATTAAACCTAACATAGTTCACCGTCTTTCATTAGAAATATCCCCATTGTGAAAATTGTTCAAATCCTCCATATTCATCAAAAATTACGTTACGAATTTCTTCGATGATATCTTCGTATTTAATTTTCATGGTTTTATTTTTATAGCAGACAGTAACTTCTTCATCACCGATTGCGCATAAAATTTCTACCTTCTCATTGAGAAGCTGTGCATATTTCCATGCATATAAATTCAATGTGATATCCGCTTTTGAAAGATCCTTTCCCCATAAACCTCCTCCGGTCAATGAGTCTGCCATATCAGAGCCTAATTTTCGATTGACAGCACCGCTATCCACATCAATTCCGCCGGTCCAGTATCCTAATGGGTTTATTTCCAAAGTGATATCCGGATTTGATATTTTGACGATTTTTTGAATTTCATCATTTTGTGCCATACTTTGACAGATTATCAATCGTTTGGATTTGTAATCTAAAATATATTTCCCATCGTAAGGATATTGATCGTATATTTGATGAGCTATGACCGATAATTCTTTTTGTTCTTCCGTCAACGGTAACCCTCTAAATATACCGTTATCTCCGCATCGAATCGCTCCTTTTTGGTTATTCGATAAAAATTTATCCTGCATATATTCCGCATAATCAATATCTAAATGTTTACCCACGATTCTATCGACTATTCTGGTAATTTCCTCTTTATTGAAATGCTCCGACGTTTCATTGATAATGTGACAATGTCCATGTCCAATGAGAACCTCACACGCAACTGTAGGATTCTGATTTTTTGTATATGCCAGATCCACAATAGCTCCTGCGATCTGATCGGCTAATTTATCCGGATGTCGTGGATTTACTTTTTCAAACATAAATTCTTACTCCCTCTCTTTACTCCAGAAACAAAGTGAAATCATTCCCGGTCCGGTATGCGCGCCAATAATTGGGTCTACTAACCCTATCTCTATCTCTGCCGACGGAAATTCATCCGCTATCTTTTCTCTTAACTTATCGGCCCTCTTTTGATCATCACCATGACAAATTAATACATATCTTCCCATCTCCGGACGCCATTCGTTTTTCATTTTCTCTACCACCAAATTCATCGCTTTGTGCATTCCTATTGGCTTTGCGACAACATTTAATTTGCCTTCACGATTGATCGTCAAAAATGGTTTTATGTGAAAAGTAGATCCAATTGCGGCCTCTGTTTTAGACAATCTTCCTCCATGATACAAATGATCTAATGTGTCGACGCTGAAATAGACACCAACATTCAATTTATTATTGTTGACCCAATCAATGAATTCATCATAGCTTAAGCCTTCGCTTTTCTTCACCAAAGCTTCTCGAACAAGAAATCCCTGAGGTGTTGAGCCATTCAACGTATCAATACATGTAATACGGGTCTGTGGATAATCATCCTTTAATATATCTGCTACAATACATGAAGTTTGATATGTGCTTGACATCCCGGAAGAAAAACATAAATAGATAATATCTTTTCCTTGAGCTGCGTATTTCTCAAAATACTTCTCATATACTCCCGGAGCTATAGCGGATGTACGCCAATAATTGTGTTCACGCTGGAGAGCATAAAATTCACTCGCGCTGATTGTGCTGTTATCTGCTCCGTATACATATTCTTTATCACCCATACTAATTGTCATGGGAATTATATCTATATCGTATGTATTCAAATAATCTTCTATATGATCCGCCGTCGCATCCGTTAATATTACATATTCTCTCACTCTGCTTTACCTGCCTGAGAGCTCTGCCACAGTTCATCGGCGAACGGACTCCAATTATCTGCATATGGTTTTGTCTTGCCACAGAGATGATCAGCACTTTCCGGTGATTGTAAATCCGTAGAATGTGCATGTGCTGCATTTACCATTTCTGTTAATTTTCCGGAATTTTCTAACATTGGACATGGCTTTAACATATTCTTATTGAACGGTATGTTGTCGTGATATTGCATAAACATCGGTGAACGTAATGCTTCCAATAATGTCTTTTCACGAATATTTGAATCCGAATAATGGATAAATACACATGGGTCCACATCCCCATTGGCATTAATATGAAGATATCTTCTTCCGCCGGCAATACAGCCACCCACATATTCAGCATCATTTTGGAAATCCATCGCAAACAATGGTTTTGTGGCGCGATATTTCCGAACCGTCTTATACATTCCAATACGCTGCTGAGGTGTCGGTAATAAATCTAAATTCGCATCGTTTCCAACCGGCATATAATGGAAGAACCATACAAAATATGCACCATTATCAATCATCAAATCATAAAATTCCTCAGATGAGATAGATTCATAGTTCTGTGATGTATAACATGCGGAAATTCCAAAAGGAAGTCTTTTCTCTTTCAAAATATTCATGGCACGTAACACATGATCATATACACCGATACCTCTTCGACTATCTGTAGCACCTTCAAATCCTTCCAGCGAAATTGCAGGTACAAAATTGCCTACTCTTAACATTTCATCCGCAAATGCTTCATCGATTAAAGTTCCATTGGTAAAAGACAGGAAGACACAATCATCATGTTTTTCACATAGTTTAATTAAATCTTTCTTTCGAACAAGTGGTTCTCCACCTGTATAAATATACATATAAATACCAAGTTCTTTTCCCTGTCTAATGATGTCATCAATCTCATCAAATGATAGATTTAACTTGTTACCATATTCAGCAGCCCAGCACCCTGTACAATGTAAATTACATGCGCTTGTTGGATCCAACAAAATTGCCCATGGAATATTACAGTTATATTTTTTTCGGTTTTCTTCTTGGATTGGCCATCCCGCCAAGTTTGCGTATACAAAGAAATTCACCAGAATTTTTTTAACAACTTCTTTATCAAGATCGGTGAAAATCTTATTCACAAATGAATGATAAGGATTATTTTCATCCTCAACAACTTGCCGGATCATTTTTCTATGAGGTTCATATTCTCCTTTAGAAAACTGGTCAGCCCAATTTAATACTTTAACCATGCCTTTTTCTGGATCCTTGTAAACATAATCTATCATCTGTTCCAAGCCAAATTTTGTCAATGTTGATTTAATACTCATAAATACCTCCGGTTGACTAACGCCAAACCAACAATTATAATGGCATTACAACTGTAACGTTGTTGTAATTGTAAGCGCTGGGTATATATATGACAACTACAAAAACACAGTACATTGATATCCCACTACAAAAACAAGGAGAATTGTCATGCAAGAACAAAAAACAGAACTCGAAAAGAAAAATATTGTCCGCTTATCCAACAAGCAGGCTAAACTTATGACAAAAACATGTCTTCAAAACGCATTGGTTCAAATATTAGAAGCTAAAGATATTAACGATATATCTGTTTCTGAACTCACTCGAAGAGCCGGCGTCTCCAGAACTGCATTTTATTCAAACTATCAAACCGTTGATGACATATTATCGGAAATGATCAACCATGAATTAAAAGAAGTGAATAAGGCTGTCTGGAACGCAATCAACAACAAAGAAGATATATTTCCACCAATCGTGCAGATGATGAAAGACAATAGTGAACTCTATTCGCTTGTTTTGAAGACAAACATCGAAAAAACCGCTTTTTTTCAATTGCGTGACTACATTAAAACAACATACCCAACGATCGATAAAAAACGTTATTATTTATTGGTTGCCTGCATAGGTGCATTACGAAATATTATATTGGAGTGGTTTATTAATGGATGTGATGAATCGGTACAAACAATTGCGGCCATTTGTGATGCTTCAACAAGATATGTTCGAGATGAAGTGTTCAGCCATCTTTAACATCTCACAAAAAAAGTACTTCATCAAAAATGAAGTACTTAACGAAAAATATCTGTTTTCATCATTCTTCTGGCTGCTTCCTTAATATTTTCTTCATCTTCAACCAAAGCTAAGCGGACATAGCGGTCACCCTCTTTGCCAAAAGCCTGGCCCGGAGTAACGACAATACCTGTCTTATTTAATAAGTCTTTTACGAAATCCATAGAGGTTTCATACTTATCCGGAATCTTAGCCCACGCAAACATTGTGGCCGGGCTTTTCGGAACATACCATCCTGCCTTTAAAAATTCTTCACTGACAAGATCTCTTCGTCTTTCATATGCTTTGCAGGTTTCCTTGATGGAATCCTGAGCATTGATCAATGCTTCCATGCCGGCATATTGAATCGGTAAGAAAATACCGTAATCCATATTGGATTTCAACATTTTAAAGCTGTCGATGACATCTTTATTGCCGACACAGACACCAAGTCTTGCTCCGGCAATCCCAAATGTCTTAGAAAAAGAATTCAATTCTACGCCAACATCCTTGGCGCCTTCATAGGCAAGAAAGCTCTTTCCAACCTTTCCGTCAAAGACGAGTTCACTGTAGGCATTATCATGCAGTACGAATAAATCAAACTTTTTGGCAAACGCAATCAACTTTTCATAAAACGCATCCGGTGCAACAGCACAGGTTGGATTATTCGGATATGATACCAGCATGGCCTTTGCCTCTTTTGCAATTTCCGAATCGATTTCATCAAAGTCAATCAGATAATCGTTTTCTTCCTTAAGCGGCATGGATACAACCTTAGCACCGGCAATCTTTGGCCCATCCGCAAATACCGGATAATAAGGATCAGGAACAAGGACAATATCCCCTTCATCGACAACCGATAACCAAAGCTCACTTAATGCCTCCTGGGAGCCCTGAACACAAACCATCTCATCCTTAGACAGTTCAACCTGATATCTGTTTAAATACCATTTCTGGATGGTCTCCTGCATCTTATCTAAATCGATGATGGCATATTTATAGTTATCCGGTACCATAACCTGTCTTGCCAGCTCTTCCATGATGGATTGCTGGGGAGCAATATTCGGTGCTCCGATCGAGAAGTCAATGGTTTGAATACCGGTACGATTTTCATAATCTGTTTTCATATATTTCAATTCCGTAAATACGGATGATTGAAATGCGCTCATTCTATTTGATCTTACTTTCATATCCTTTCCCTCCGAAATAAGAAAACAGCGCCAAATAATGACGCTGCTTATCTCTACTATTTATTTGTAAATCCGTATTTTTTGTTAAACTTCTCGATACGACCCTGCGCAGCAGCGAAACGCTGACGTCCTGTGAAGAACGGGTGACAATTACTG
>CACYBS010000097.1 GCA_902772725.1 Erysipelothrix rhusiopathiae | reverse complement strand
TACGGATGAACCGCAGTGTATCTTTATTAATAAGTGCATATTCATATTTTGCCATCTGCGATTCCCCTCTCTCTAAGTAGTAATTGACCTTACTCTTCATGTGCAGTTTTATAAGTATTAATACTGTTACATGCACATACCAGCCCATTATTTATCCTATCTCAGTCTGCGCTCTTTACAATTTTCAATACATTAACCTGACTTTGAATAAATCTCATCCCAATAATCAGAACCACTATAATCACATTTTATTCATCTTTTTCAGTTATCCGTTCGGCTAGCTGATTCATAAGTATTGTCCCATAAAGGATGTTAATCAGACGGATACAGTCTATCTTTTCCATTGATCGATCCATTCTTCCGTGAGCAATCCAATGCCGATTAAGATCCGGTTCGGTATCATCAAATTTTCTGGTTTCCCCAAATGTATTTACTGCACTAGTAAATGTAACGATCAAAATATAGTCATTCAATTCAAACTCATCCAGTTCTGCTTCACCATCTTTTAACACTTTATTCTTTATTTCATCAACACGCTTTGAAATGCTAGTGCTAGTAAGCATCCCCGAAAAATCTGACAAAAGGCGGTCAATCATAGCCGTCAGTCCAAGGCAGGCCAAGTCGTAATCATCGCGCCTATACGCCTCTATTGTTTGTGAAAAAACCGGATTTTCTTTTAGTTGATCTATTTGGGACAAAGACTTGATTGTACTTTCAATATCCACGAAATCATTATCTTCTACCCAAGATATAACCAGCTCTAACAATTCTTGTTTAGAATTCGTTGCGCCAGCTTGTACATAGAATTCTTTTGGAAAAGTCTTCCATGCAACGTATTGAATTTGTCCAAGTCGCGATATGACTGATAATTGTAACGAAACATGAGCTATTTCAGCCAGAAGTGGAGCAACAGTATTAGTAAAGTCTCTGGCAATTTCAACATAAGGAGCTGATAATTCAGCAAATCGTTTGATTGTTTCCGATAGCACTGTACTCGTTTTAACGCTAATTTCAACCATGGCCTGCACTTCTGGGGATGTCATGATTTGCTTAGCTGTATTTGTAATTGCCGGAACTGCTATATCTAGTTCCTTCTTCCATTCACTTAAAACCTGTAATGTTTCTCTCAAGTCATCATTCATCTTCAGGATACCCAATCATATAGCATTTCTTTATCGTAGACAACGGATAAGTAGTCTCATTGGAACCGTCACACAGCTTTTTTAGTCACACTTTTCAGCAAACTGCATGCTCTATCTGTTTCACAACCTCCTCTTTATCAGCATGATTTGTTTTTCGATGGTCATTATGTTCTTCCAAAAATTAGATTTATCGCTTCGTGAGCAAGGTTCTCTCCATTCCTGCAATCGCTTGGAGAATTAGAAACGGTTATTATGTATCTATCGTCACTATGAAATACATACTTGTCGTGTGATCCTGATTGAAGCTCAAATCCAAGTCCACACAGACCACTTACATCTGATCTACTCAATTTGTTTTTTCTAAGAATCCGAAGCATTTCTTGCTTAATGTCGTTACCTTTTTCCGAACAGGAATTGTGCTGAATGATATCACTAAGAATGTGATAATCTCTTCTTTTCTGTTCGTCTTCACCATATGTGGAAATTGTAGCTCTAATACATTCAAGGACGATTCGTTTAATCTCATCTTCATAAAACTGTTCTTCCGTATAATCAAATGACAGCATTTCTGTAGATGATCCTTGTTTGCGTTTTAGGGATTCAGTTAATGCATTCACTTTAATTTTCAAATCGTAGTTCTCATTTTCAAGCTCATTAACTCTTTTCTCAAGCCCCTTAATCTCATCTAATGCAAGCTCAAAATATTCCTGTGATTCCTTATACTTTTCCTCAAGTTCATCTATCCTAAATGCAAGTTTCTGAGACTCTTTGTCGCTTGCATTTAATTTCTTAATTTTATTTCTAAGCCTAATGGCACTGAGCGAATTTGCTTCATCTATATTCCTCATTGCCATCCTTGAATATACCGCATGAGATACTTTATAGCGATACTGATTGGATGTGACCTCTGGCCATTTTAAATATCTGAAAGAATCATCATTGTAAAAGATATCAACAGCTCCATTATAGGCATTTTTGCCATCAGTAAGCCCTCTCAAATTTGTTGAAATAGACGAGTCTTTTTCAACAAGAACATGTGCACTCCCAGCCATATCCTTAGCCAATTCCACAACATCGATTTCATAGTCTTCAGAAACAAATGGATGCGAAATATAGATAACCGGTAAATCGTACCTTTTGTTCTGGTTTATAATATCAACAATAATACCGATGTTTGTTTCATCAATATATATGGGGCTATCTGATATCGGAAGCCCGTAATCCATACCACCTATGCCATCACGAACAAGTTTTTTGAACATGTATGGAATGTTAAATCCTCGATCGTATTCAACAGAAACTATCTTCTTTTCACGGGCAAGACGAAGCTGGATTTCATGATTAATCTCATTTAATACAATATCTGTCGTCCACAGTTCATCATGCTGATCAACAATGGCAACACGAAAGGCAACTACGCCTTCCGCTTTGTCCAGTTCATAAGCCATGAGGTTTCTACCAGACTTCCATTCACCGCTTTCGTCATAGCAATTCCAAGAACAGTTTTTAAAACCGTCTGGCACATTACGCATACCATTTACACATTCAAATGAAAATCTAAGCAATGCTTCTATGTTGAATGATTCTCTCACATTGTATCTTGTATAAAAAACTATCATGCTGCCCCCTATGATTTATTTCAGTTTTTTTCTAATAATGGTATCCTTAATCCATAATAGGCTTTTACTTAATAAAAAACATATAATAAAATTTGGTCATCTATATTCTATAGCTATATACTTAATGGTTTATTAATCTCCCTCCAAGTACCTCGTAAGATCCCTAATATACTCCGGTTCACTCCCATCATATTCAATCTCATAAC
>CACYBS010000096.1 GCA_902772725.1 Erysipelothrix rhusiopathiae | reverse complement strand
CACCCAAGAGGGTGCCCAGGCGCTGTCAAGCTCCTGTCCACTCCTTGGGTACCAGTTTAGAATGAGCCTTTTTTTCTTGTTGAAAAATGGTTGAATGATGATATAATACTAATGCACGCCGACTTAGCTCAATTGGTAGAGCAACTGACTTGTAATCAGTAGGTTGTGGGTTCAATTCCTATAGTCGGCACCATTTGTTGATAAAGCTCGAAAGAGCTTTTTTTATTTTTATATCCGATATGATATATAAGTTTGATAACCTCTTTTTTTTATCATTTTGTCCGGATTCAAAATCATCTTACAACCGCTTAAAATGTTAAAAAATAAATAAAAATCTTTTTTGAAAATTACATAGAATTAATGTATTTATTCACTTTTTTAGCTATAATATACAAAGAGAGATTTTATTTTTTTTGGAGGATGATTATGAAGCGGTTTTTTAAGATACTGCTTGCAGGTACATTGGTTTTGGGGATGACTGGATGCGCAGGCAGTGGAGGTCAGGAAGAAGACGGAACAGTAGAAGCTACTGAATATGATGTTATATCTGAAGAAGTTCCAAATTTTGAAGCACCTCCTATTAACTATAATGATTCAGGATGGATTTATTTGGAAAAAGGAACATTCGGCTTTTTAAGCAGAGAAAATACGGCAGAAGTTCCAAGCGGCACTTATACTACAATGTTCTATAAGCCTTTAGAAAAGAACGCAGGAGCATGCATGTATCAGGATGCTGAGCCATACAAAACTTCTACGAATAATAAAAGTATCGATTTGATGTTACGTACCAAGAAATCAAATCCATGTAATAAAGGAACAAGTGGTATGACACTTCCTGTTGTTCTTGCATCCAATGGTAATGTCTATGAAGAATTTACCGGCAAGATGAAGGAATTGGAATCTTCCATTTTTGTCAATGAATCGGATTCCGGATCTGATTTTGAGGGTGCTGATATGAAGCATTATTCCATCGTTTTACCGGACTTGGAAACAGTATACGGTCCGTATGAATCTACGGAACTGGCTTCCTTTTCAGCAATCGTGAATGCTTCTTATACAGGTAATAATCCATATAAGGATATCCTGGGCACGTATTACGGAAACAATCACTACAACTATGGAATCTTCTATAATAAAGAAGGCAAGCGATATCGTATTTATTCTGCTGACGGGCAGAGTAAAAGCGATTATCTTTATACCTCTGCTACACCGCTTTCCGATTCCGCAATGAAGGTAGAGCGCGGCGGTCTTATGGGTGTTGTAGATTCTTCCCTTAAGGAAGTATATATGGGTAAATTCGAAGATGTTTCTGAATTTATCGGTGGACGCGGCTACGTTAAGATTGACGGCAAATGGAAATTTATCCAATTGAAGGATGTTGAATTCAATGTAAAGGGATTCCCTTATGGACAATATACTGCCAACGATCAGCTGATGTTACGAGATATGGCCGGTCATAACGGTATCTTTATGGGTTATCTGGTTCCGGGAGAAGTCTATACCATCGCCAATATTGTTTGCGGTGAATATAATTCTGTATGGGGTGAGCTGGATGAAGTGAACTCCAATCTCTGGGTATGTATGCGGGATTATGAAGGCAATGAATGGCTGACACGCTATACAGCCCCACCGGCTGAAGAGGCACCTCCGGAAGAAGCACCTGCAGAAGAATACTATTACTATTAAAAAATTGAGGCCCTGAATTCAGGGCCTTTTGTTTATTTTAATCCATTATTTTCAATAACTTTTTTATACCAGTAGAAGCTGTCTTTTTTAATACGGGAAAGATCTTTTAGATCCATATCAGTACGGTTGATATATACAAGTCCATAGCGCTTTTTGAATCCCTGATGAGAGCTTAACAGGTCAACAACGGACCAAGGGCAGTATCCAAAGACATCCACGCCATCTTCAATAGCTTCTTGAATTGCCTTGATATGTTTTTCAAGGTAATCGATACGGTAATCATCATGAACTTTAAGGTCATCAGTTAACGTATCTGCGGTTCCTAAACCGTTTTCGGTAATGATGAGTGGTAAATGATATCTATTCCAATAATCGTTCAAAACAATTCTAAAGCCGACCGGGTCAATTTGGGCACCGTATTCACTGGCAGCTAAATTCTCATTCTTTTCAATTTTCCAGTATCCGTACATATCGTAATCGACTTCATTCATACCTTCGATTTTTAAACCTTTTGGATGGTCTTTGTCACAAGGGAGATAATGAGCAGTTAAGGTACGATAGTAGTTGAATGCGATAAAATCCATTTTGGCAGATTTCAACAATGCCTTATCTTCCGGTTGTGTTTCAGGAACGATATCCTGTTCAATCAGATAATTCATATAGTAACCCGGATATTCACCGTTGACATGCATATCAAGGCAATAGTCAGTCTTAAAGCGGTTATTTTGAATCGCAGCCCATACATCTTCCGGTTTATTGGTGTAAGGATAAGTGACAGTAGAAGATACAGCGCAGCCGATCTTTCCGTTTTCAATGATTTCATGACAGGCATTGACAGCTTTGGCATGCGCTAAGAACATATGGTAATCCATCTGGGCACGAACTTTTTCTTTTTCATGTCCGTCTTCCATATCGATATTCATTCTTTCATCAACGCGCATCATCAAGTTCTGTTCATTATGTACCTGCCACATCGTTACACGATCACCAAAGTTCTCAAAACAGATTCTGGCATAACGTTCAAAGGCATCTACGCATTCTCTCGATTGCCATCCGTTATACTTTTTAACTAAGGCGTACGGAAGATCGAAATGGTAAAGCGTAATAAAAGGGATAATATCATTGGCAAGCAGCTCATCGATTACGTCGTTATAGAAATCGATTCCTTTTTGATTGATCTTTCCATCACCATCCGGAACGATTCTTGCCCATGAGATAGAGAAACGGTATATTTTCAATCCCAATTCTTTCATTAAGGCAATATCTTCTTTCCAATGATGATAAAAGTCACTGGCAACTTTGGAGTCAGCCTGAACATCGGATTTTTTAAAGGAATTGTAGTCGGCAACAGTCATTCCTTTGCCGTCTGCATCCCATCCACCCTCGATTTGGAAGGCAGAAGAAGAAGCCCCCCATAAGAAATTTTTAAACGGTTCTTTCATCGTAAATCTCCTTTTTATGTTATTGAAATTATCTATTAACTATTATATAAAAATACAATACATTTTTAAATCGCATAAAAGTCATTCCAATTGACTAAGTTAACAATTGTTTATAAAATATACTCATGAAACACATTTCATTGGTTTTGAAAGGAGTAAATGATTTATGAAAAAGTTTTTGAAAATGTTGTTGTCGGCAGGTTTAGCTGCATCGATGATTGCAGGCTGCTCTTCAAATTCAGATGCACCAAAAGAAGACACAGCTGAAAAAGAAGAAGACGTCTCCGTTGCGATCGATAAGGCTGCCTATGATGAACTGATCACAAGCGGTCCTGTGGCAACAGACGAAGAAATTGCCGCAAGTGAATGGGCAACTAAAGTTAAGGAAGCCGGCGTATTACGTGTTGGTGGTACCCGCACATCTTTCTTGTTCAGCCAGTTAGATGAAACCGATGAATCTATTCGTGGATTTGATGCCGGTTTATATCAAATGTTAGCTTACTACATCTTAGGTGATGCTTCTGCATACGAAGTAACACAGGTTGACTCCAGCACACGTGAAAGCGTATTAACTTCCGATCAGGTAGACTGCGTTTTCGCTACATACTCTATTACACCGGAGCGTGCTGAAGTAATTTCCTTTGCAGGACCTTACTATACTTCACAGGCTGCTATTCTTGTAAAAGCAGGAAACACTGATATTAAGAGTATCGATGATTTAGCAGGTAAGACAGTAGCTACACAGGCCGGTTCTACAGGACCTTCTTTATTAGAAGAATATGCACCGGAAGCTTCTATCGAAGAATTCAGCAATGATATCGAAGCTCGTACTGCACTTGAACAGGGTCGTGTTGATGCTTATGTAACTGACTACACATTGATGTTAAATGCAATCGTTAAATCTCCTGGTACTTATGAAATCGCCGGTGATGTATTTGGACCGGTTGATCCTTATGGAATCGGTTTACCGAAGGATTCTGACGGTGTTGAATTTGTGAATGCTTTCCTGAACAAGATCATCGAAGACGGATCATGGGCAAAATTATGGAAAGTAGCTTTAGGCGACCGTACCGGAATTGAAACTGCACCGGATGCACCTAAAGTAGGAGAATAATATAGTCGTATGAGTATAGGTGAGCTTCTTGAGCGTTACGGCCAGATGTATCTGGAAGCGTTAATGACGACTTGGAAGCTCACTTTTCTATCTTTTTTTCTGGCATTTATCATAGGAATCATTATTACGGTCATGCGCTTAAGTCCGATTAAGCCGCTTCGTAAAGTCGGTGATTTTTATATTCATATTTTCCGAAATATTCCCGGTGCCGCATTTTTGATTCTTCTGGTATATGCATTCCCATATCTGAATATGGTTTTTTCCTATTTTAAATGTGTTATGATCTGTACCACGCTCATTCCGGCAGCCTTCTGTTCGGAATATTTAATGTCGGGTATCAATATGATCGATATCGGTCAGATTGAAGCTGCCAGAGCTTTAGGAATGACTTTTACGCAGATTATTACCCGCATTGTGATTCCGCAGGCACTTCGTAACAGTGTTTTGTCATTAACCAACTTGTTAGTGGCAACTATGTTAACGACTGCATTAGCTTCTCAGGTTCCATTAAACCCAAGAGACTTAACGGGATTAGTTACATACATTAACTCGCGTTCCGTCGGCGGTATTACAGCATTTGCGATTTCAGCAGCGATGTACTGCGGTACAGCGGTTGTGATTGGGCAGATAGGAAACAGAATTGATAGAAAAGTGAGGATTTTACGATGAGTGCCGGACGTATGACAATGCAGGAAGCATTGTATGAAAGACCGGGACCTAAAACCAAGAAGAAAATTGCGATTTTTACTACAATCACAATCATTCTGATTGCGATTCTTCTTGGCTTAGTTGTTTATCAATTTTATATTAACGGACAGCTGGATCGAAAGTATTGGTATTTTTTCCTTCGTCTTTCCACCTGGAAATTCTTAGGTAAAGGTTTGATTGGTACTGTTGAGGCTGCTGTTCTAGCCGGTATTATGACCTTTATTCTTGGCTTTCTTTATATGTTGGCCAGAATATCTCCGTATAAGATTTTAAATTGGATAGGGACTGCATTGGTTGAATTTACACGCGGTGTTCCGACTCTGTTATTTGTTTACTTTTTCTTTTTAGTGGCACCGCAATTTGGTATCAACCTGCCAAGTATCTTACGTATTTCACTTCCGGTTGCGATATCGGCATCGGGAATTGTTGCAGAGGTACTTCGTACCGGAATCAATGCGATTCCAAAAGGACAGAGAGAAGCAGCTTTATCCTTAGGTTTGACCAATGCCAAGGTGTTTTTGAAAATAGTCTTTCCGCAGGCTTTCCGCTATGTGATTCCGTCTTTGATTTCCGAGATGGTTATCGTTGTCAAGGATACGACATTTGCCTATGTAGTTAATTTCCCGGATTTGCTGCAGAATGCACGTGTCTTTATCTCTAACTATGATGCGATGTTGTCAGTCTATCTCTTTGTCGCAATTATTTATATCTTAATTAACTACGCTTTGAATAAACTGGCAGTTTATGTTAACCAGCGAAACCAAGCCGGTATTAAGGAAAGGAGAGGATAATCATGTCAAATACACCGATCATTCAATTGGAAAATGTTAATAAATATTTCGGCGATCACCACGTATTAAAAAATATTAATCTATCGGTCAATAAAGGTGAAGTTGTCGTGATCATCGGTCCATCCGGTTCCGGTAAATCCACTTTATGCCGTACGATGAATCGTCTGGAACCGATTGATTCAGGAACGATTTTAATTGATGGTGAAGTTCTTCCGGAAGAAGGAAAGAAGTTAGCTCAGCTGCGTGCAAAAATCGGAATGGTATTCCAAAGCTTTAACCTTTTTGCTCATAAGACCATTCTGGATAATGTCACATTGGCACCGCGCGATGTATTAAAAAAGCCAAAAGCGGAAGCGGAAGCCGAAGCGATGGAGCTGTTAAAGCGTGTAGGAGTAGACAGCCAGGCTGCCAAGGTTCCTGCTCAATTATCGGGTGGACAGCAGCAGCGTGTTGCGATCGCAAGAGCGCTTGCGATGCATCCGGATGCGATTTTATTCGACGAGCCGACCAGTGCACTCGACCCGGAAATGATCAATGAAGTCTTAGATGTAATGACCTCTCTTGCCAAAGAGGGAATGACAATGGTCATTGTTACACACGAAATGAACTTTGCCCGCCGTGTAGCCAATCGAATCGTCTTTATGGATGATGGTAATATCGTAGAAGAAAATACACCGGACAAATTCTTTGCGCACCCTGAAAGTAAGCGTGCCCAGGACTTCCTTGCATCACTTAAAAAAGAGTAATGAACGATAAGGATTATTTCCTTGTCGTTTTTTTGTGTTTTCTCTATCATTTAAGTGCAATTAATAGTATAATGGAGCGGATGAAAAATATTGTTCTGATCGGGCCGGACAATCTTCTGGCTCCTGAAAATTATTATGATGTGATTACGGCGTGTCACGCAAACTATATGACACTTGATGTAGGTGAACCGATTGAAAAGCTGAAAGATGCAGATGGTATTATTCTTCCCGGAGGCGTGGATGTAAATCCTAAGCTTTACCATGAAGAAAATAAGGGATCAAGATACATCAATGATGAACTTGATGAAATGGAAATGAAGACCATTAACTATGCCTTAAAGCACCATATTCCTATGTTTGGTACCTGCCGCGGTATGCAGATCTTGAATATTTATTTTGGCGGAAATATGAATCAGGATATATCTACCAAGGATATCCACAGTGCTTATTCCGAAAAGGGAAGATGGTATGATAGAAGACACGATACCTTAGTCACAAAGGATTCTTTTATACATAAAGTTTATGGTTCCCGTTTTATTTCCGTGAACAGTGCTCATCACCAGGGGTTGAAGCAGTTAGGCTGGGGATTTAAAACAGTGCAAATGTCCGATGATGATTTGATTGAAGGAATTGAACACGACAGCCTTCCGATTATTGCGGTACAATGGCATCCGGAAAGAATGGCGTTAAGGTTAAGAAGAGACGATACGGTCGATGGACTGCCTTTGTTTGATTATTTTATCAACACTTATATTGATGAATTTTCGAAATAAACCGGAAACTCCGGTTTTTTCTTTGTAATCTTTTTGATAATATGATATCTATAATGAAATAAGAGGTGATTTTTATGAATGAAGAAAAGAAGCCTTTGTATAAAAATCCGTGGCTTTATGTCTATTTAATATCTTTATTTGCGGTCATGTCCCTGATGGCCCAGCTTTTACGTCTGCGAATCTTCCCGACTAAGTATCAGGCTCCGGTGAATGTGGTATTACTTCTAATTCATGGTCTGGCCGGATATATGTTGATGTCGAAACATGATTCAAAGGTAAAGAGAATATTTGGCTGTTTGATTGCCGCATGTCTTACCTTTACATCGCTTTTTGGATCTTACTACATTAATGATGTGATTTCTGCGATCAAGGCAATGAATGCAGGGGAGGATCAGATTCGTAAAACTTCTTCGATTTATGCGGTTAAGTTCTCTCCGGTCAATCAGATTAAAGATTTGGAAGGAAGAACAATCGGAATTTTATCTAATATTTCCAGAGAAGGTACCGATCAGGTAATCAGTGAACTGACCAACCGTTCCTTGAAATTCAACATCGTTCAATATGAGTCTTCCATCGCAATGATGAATGACTTTAAAGGACAGGCGATTGACTGTGTTATTATCGATGATGCCTACTTATCTGTCATCAGCGATTATGAAGGATATGAGAACATCGAATCGACAATTAAGAAAGTCTATACATATGAATACTATATTGATAAAGTGGATACGATTTCCAGTGTTGATGTTACCGAGAATCCGTTTACTGTATTGATCAGCGGTATTGATACCTATGGAGAGATCTCAGAAACATCAAGAAGTGACGTCAATATTCTGGTAAGTGTCAATCCAAAGACAAAGAATGTTGTGATCGCATCGATTCCGCGTGACTATTATGTGGAAATGGTATGTGATGCGGCAACCGGATGTCCAAACGGCCAGAAAGATAAGTTGACCCATGCCGGTCTATATGGTGTAGAAGCTACCGAACAGACCATTGAAAACATGCTTGGAGTTGAAATCAACTACAATGCGAAAATCAACTTCTCATCCCTTGAGACGATTGTGGATTCTTTAGGTGGCGTGACCATCCAGAACGACAATAAATTTACAGCAGGAGGATATACCTTTGAAGCCGGTACCCTGAATTTAAATGGTCCTCAGGCTCTGGCATATTCTCGTGAAAGATACTCGTTCTTAGCCGGGGATAGAACTCGTGGACAAAACCAGATGCGTGTCATCCGGGGAATTATCGATAAGCTGTTATCACCTGCAATCTTAAATGATTTCAGTGGATTGATGTCCAGCATTTCCAGCACGATTCAGACAAATATGACCTACGAGGAAATGACTTCACTTGTAAATATGCAGTTATCCGATGGGGCAAGCTGGCGAATCTTTACACTAAGCTTAAACGGTACGGATGGCAATGAATTCTCACCATCGATTGGTGATAATGCCTATGTAATGTATCCGGATGAGAACACTATGGTTCCGGTTCGTAATGATATCCAGGCTATCATGAACGGTGATAAGCCGGCATACGGTACGGAGTCAAAAACTTCATAGTACTAAAATTTATTTACAACAAAAATATTTAGGTGTACTATAATAAATGAATAATGTTGGAACCAGGCTCAATTCCAACACTCACATACTTATCATCCTTCCTTGTGTATGTGAGATTTTATTCATATCGATTCCTTTCGATACTTGATAAAAAGCACTTCGGTGCTTTTTATCATTTTTTTTGGATACTTGACAAATAATTGATAACTCATAAAATGGAATAGAAAATATATAGGAGGCTTTTATGATTAACTCAGGTGATTTAAAACCGGGACAAACGATTAGTGTCAACGGTGATATTTACGTTGTATTGGATATTTCTAAAAATAAAACAGCACGCAGTGCGATGGTTGTTAAGACTAAGGTTCGTAATCTGAGAACCGGAACGAACTTAGAACTTCGTTTCAATGATTCTGACCGTGTAGAACCTGCAAACATTGAAAAAAGAGAGATGCAGTATTTATACGATGATGGGGAATCATTGGTATTTATGGATAATGAAACCTATGAACAGGTTGAAATTCCGGAAGAGCGTTTAGATTGGGAAAAGAAGTTCTTAAAAGAAAATGATAATGTGAATATCTCTGTTTATGAAGGAGAGATCTTAGGTGTTATTTTACCGGATAAAGTATCACTTCGAGTTGTAGAGTGTGAGGGTGCTGTAAAAGGTGATACAGCTACTTCAGCTCAGAAAAATGCGGTTTTAGAAACCGGATTAGAAGTGAAAGTGCCGTTGTTTATCGATCAGGATGAGATGATCGTTGTCAATACATCCGATGGTAAATATTCCGGTCGTGCAAAATAATTTAAGCATAGTAATTTAATGGAGAATCTATATGGATTCTCTTTTTTTTCTTCCCATTTTGTGATAATATGACTTCATCTATCCTTTTGCGAAAAAAGGGTATTTTATAATGTTAGGAGAGGGTAATTATGAGCGCTAAAAACTTTAATGAAGTAGTAAATCATATGAAGACCTCAGGCTTTGTATATCAAGGTTCTGAGATTTACGGAGGACTTGCCAATACGTGGGATTTCGGTCCGTTAGGTATCGAACTTAAAAATAATATCAAAAACGCATGGTGGAAACGCTTTATTCAAGAAGATCCGAATAACGTAGGAATTCAATCCGCCATCTTAATGAATCCAAATGTTTGGGTTGCATCCGGCCATGTAGGCGGTTTCTCTGACCCGTTGATGGATTGTAAGGAATGTAAATCCCGTTTCCGTGCTGACCAGCTGATTGAAGAAGCTACCAATAACGAAGTATCTCCAAATGGCTGGACCAATGAACAGATGCAGCTTTATATCCGCGAACACGATATCGCATGCCCGAAATGCGGTGCTAAAAACTTTACGGATATCCGTCAGTTTAACTTGATGTTTAAAACATTCCAGGGTGTATTGGAAGATGCGAAAAGCACTATTTATCTGCGTCCGGAAACAGCTCAGGGTATTTTCGTAAACTTCAAAAATGTGCAGCGTACAATGCGCAAAAAATTGCCGTTTGGAATCGGACAGATTGGTAAATCTTTCCGAAATGAAATCACACCGGGTAACTTTATTTTCCGTACCCGTGAATTTGAACAGATGGAATTGGAATTCTTCTGTAAGCCTGGTACTGATTTAGATTGGTTTAAATACTATTGCGATACATGTGTAAACTTCTTAAAGGATCTTGGAATTCCGGAAGATTCCATCCGTTTAAGAGAACATGCCAAAGAAGAATTAGCCCATTATTCCAACGGAACAAGCGATATCGAATATAACTTCGCCGATCCAATCGGATGGGGTGAATTATGGGGTATTGCCGACCGTACCGACTTTGACTTAGGTGCCCATCAAAATATGTCCAAGCAGTCTTTGGAATACTTTGATCAGGCATCCGGAGAAAAATATATTCCGTATGTTATTGAGCCATCTGTTGGTGTAGAGCGTTTGTTATTGGCATTGATGTGTGAAGCATATCATGTTGAGCAGCTTGAAAAAGAAGAGCGTGTTGTCTTAAAGCTGCACCCATATTTAGCACCTTATAAGGCTGCGGTTCTTCCGTTATCTAAGAAATTAAGTGATTCTGCATCTGAAATTTATGCAGATCTTTCTAAGCATTTCTCCTGTGTCTTTGATGATGCACAAAGTATCGGTAAACGCTACCGTCGTCAGGATTCCATCGGTACTCCATTCTGTATTACCGTTGATTTCGATACCGAAAATGATGGCTGTGTAACCGTACGTAACCGTGACACAATGGAACAGGAAAGAGTTGCCGTTAAGGATTTAAAAGAATATCTCGAAACAAGAGTAGATTTTATATAGGAGTGTTTAAGTGAGCTGGATCAAAGAAGAGGATTTAAAAGCGATTCGTCAGCAGGCGGATATTGTAGATGTTATATCGCATTATCTATCCGTCACCAAGAAGGGTAGAAACTATGCGGCAATCTGTCCTTTTCATGATGACCATGATCCAAGTCTTTCCATATCCAGTTCAAAACAGATTTTTAAATGTTTTGTGTGCGGAGCCGGAGGAGATGTTTTTGGCTTTGTTCGCAGGATAGAGAACTTATCTTATCCGGAAGCCGTCTCTAAGGTAGCCGATATCATCGGATATCATTTAGAACTGAATCCAATCGTAATTCCGGTTCGTAAAGATGAGCATCAATCATTACATGATTTGCTGCAGGAATATATTCGTTTCTGCGCCTATGAACTTGTCAGTGTAGATGGTATTAAAGCCAATGAATATCTGACAAATCGCAGCGTAAACGAAGATATTATTAACCGCTTTGAGATTGGCTATGCACCGGGCAATGCCCAGACATTGAAATTTTTCAATTCGAAAAAATTCAGGATGGAAGATTTAATTGCCAGCGGTGTTGTAAATGAATATGAAGGGAATATTTCCGCATCTTTTACAGATCGAATCATGATTCCTATTCATGATCCCAACGGTAAGCCGGTTGGATTTACAGCTCGAAGATTGACAAACGATGTGAATGTTCCTAAATACATCAATACCTCGCAAACTGAGATATATGAAAAAGGGAATTTAGTTTTCAACTTTCATCGTGCTAAGAACTTTGCCCGCAAAAATAACCGCCTGATCCTTGTAGAAGGAGCAATGGATGTCATCGCCTTTGAAAAGGCGGATATTCATGAAAGCGTGGCCTGCCTGGGTACCGCATGTACACAAACGCAGTTATCTCTGTTACGATCGCTTCGTGTTCCGGTTTTAGTTTGTTATGACGGGGACAGGGCCGGAAGAGAAGCTACTTATAAATTCGGCAAAATGGCTGTAAATCAGGGAATTGATATTCAGATTGTTAAAAACAGCTCTTCAATGGACCCTGATGAAATCTTTGCCTCACAGGGTAAAGAGGGCTTGGAAGCACTTGTTCGCAAAACGTCTTCTTTTACGGAATTCTTGATTGAATTTCTTCCAAAAAAATATAATTTAGAAAATTATGAGGAAAAGAAGCAATTCGTCGAAGAAATTCGTGAGGTGATCAATCAAAGTGATTCAGCCTTTGAAAATGCGAATCATTATGCCCAGATCAAGGCATTAACCGGATATGATTTGAGTCTGGATACCCCTAAAAAGGTATCCCCTAAAACAAAACGTGTGGTACCTGTATATATGCAGGCTCCGCCCGGTGGCCGCTTTCAGGCGGAAAAGGTATGCTTACAATTGATTTTATTATCAAAAGAAGCATCCAATCGATTTAAAGATGAGATCGGTTTTTTCAAGGATAATCTTTGTAACGAACTGGCACTATATATATTTGATATGTACCGTTCATCATCAAAGATTGATCCGGATCGACTGATCGCAAGAATAGATGAGGAAGAGGTAAGAAATTTTTACATTCGACTTCAAAATGACAATGATATTAAAGAATTTAATGAAGAACTCTTTGTAGACAGTATGTTAAAAATCAAAGAATGTTCTCTTCAGGAGCAGATTGACCTAATCAATCAAAAAATCAAGGCATTGGAAAGTCCGAAAGAAAAAATTGAACTTGCTTCGCAGAAACAAAATTTGATAGTGCAGAAAAATGCACTAAGAAGAAAGGAAGGATGATGGTATGGCTAGTGTAAGTGATGATTTATCAAAAAAGAAATTTAGCAGCATCGATGAGGCAAAGGAGTACCTGTTAAGTATTCAGGATTCTGATGCACAGATCAACCAGAATTCGTTTATGGATTCCATCTCTAAATTAGAGTTGTCAGATGATGAACTGGATGATTTGTATTCATGGTGCGACGAGCACGACATTTCGTTCCTTGAAGATGATGAAGATTTTGAATTAGATGAAGCTGAGGATATCGATGATGATCTGGATTCCGATGTAGATGATCAAACAGATGAAGATGAT